>JAXMMN010000355.1:0-4478 GCA_034366485.1 Bdellovibrionales bacterium | reverse complement strand
GTCGAAGTGCTACGGCCCTGTCCGTGTTTGGAAAGCGCACCTCGAAGCGATCCCAAGACTTTGTCATTACCGAGGTGAGCCACGGTTCCGTATCGCCTGGCGTTTGAAATCCCCAGGTATGATTTCCGCCCAGAGAAGCTTGGCGCTCGAGGAGTAAAATCCGTAAATCCGGGTGCGCCAACGCGAGGCGCAAAGCTAGGAGACCACCAGAGAGACCGCCACCGGCGATAATTACATCAGCATTCATTTAAAAGATTCTAGCGGAGGAGAGAGGAATCCAGTCAAAGGAGAAGAGACCCTTGACGCACGAGGCATCGTCTCGCAAGAGTCTTCGTTGGGAACTTAAGGGGAATCTATATGGAAATGCGTGGATTTGCTGCAGCAGAAGGCAACACTTCTGAAATGCCGATTTGGAAGACATTTGACCTTTTTAATCCATCCGAAGAGCACAAAATGCTTCGAGACTCGGTCTCTGCCTTCGTGGCCGCGGAAGTCGAGCACCAAGCGTTGGAGTTCGATCGAAAAGAGCAGTTCAATTTGCCGCTTTTCCGCAAACTCGGCGATATGGGTCTTCTTGGAATTACCGTTCCGGAAGCGTACGGTGGTTCGGGTCTCGATGCGATTGCCGCGGTCATTGCTCATGAAGAGATTTCTGCCAGTGACCCTGGATTTTGTTTGGCCTATCTCGCGCACTCGATGCTCTTTGTAAATAATTTGGCGGTGAATGGATCCGAGGAACAGAAAAAGCGGATCCTTCCAGGAGTTTGTGCGGGCACCCATGTTGGCGCGATGGCCATGTCTGAACCGAATTATGGTACGGACGTTCTCGGTATGGAGACAACAGCCAAGCGCGATGGCGACGTCTACGTGATCAATGGGCAAAAGATGTGGATCACAAACGGCTGTATTGATGAAACTGGAACGCCAGCGGATTACGTATGGGTTTACGCAAAGACTGGCGAAAAAAATGGTCGGCCTCAAATTTCAACTTTCATCGTTGAAAAGGGAATGGCGGGCTACGCCGTCGGTCAAAAAATTCGCGACAAGTCTGGGATGCGAGCTTCTAACACTGCCGAACTTGTGTTTACAAATTGTCGAGTACCGGTCGCAAATCTTGTTGGCAAAGAGGGTGAATCTGTCACTCATATGATGCGCAACCTTGAGATCGAGCGCGTGACATTGGCTGCGATGAGTTTAGGTATTGCGCGCCGATCGGTCGATGCGATGGTGAAGTACGCAAAAGAACGCAAAGCTTTCGGCAAGTCATTGGCGAGCTTTGGTCAGGTTCAGCGTCACATTGCCGAAAGCTACGCTGAGTATCATGCCTGCGCCAGCTATGTGTACGACACCGCAAGGCGCATGAATTTGTACCAACACGCCAGTCATACATCTGGCGGCGAAAGCAGTCGTTTAGATTCTGACGGCGTGAAGCTCGTGACGACAACCGCAGCGAAAAATATTGCCGACCGAGCCATTCAGGTTTTGGGTGGCTACGGTTATGTCGGTGAGTACGTTGTCGAGCGCCTGTGGCGAGATGCGAAGCTTCTCGAAATTGGCGGTGGGACATTGGAAGCTCATCAAAAGAACATCACGCGAGACTTAACGCGCGACTAGACTTCCGACTTAGGTCGAGAGCCGCACGATCTGTTGTCGATGCTAGAGTGCGATGCGAAACTATCTGAGTAAGATTTCTTAAATATCGAAATCGCTCGATAGGAGTTTGCATCGTGGTGAGCAACATCTCGGTTCTCCTTTTTTCACTTTCCACCTTCCAGATGGCCTTTGGCGCGTTTCGCGCGCTTCAGGCAAATTCCTTTGAAATGGGAATAGTCGGTTTGGTTTCTGCTTGCGTGTTATGGGCACTCGGCGCCGTCGGCAGTCGTTCTTGGCCGCCGACTAAGCTTTTGGCGCTTCGCTGGATCGCTTTTGCGGTGATCCTTGTGTCAACGGTTGCTTGGCCTTGGGTGGGACATGGGATTTTCGGCTGGATTTTGCTAGCGCTTGCAGCGTTGGTTTCAGGTTTGGTGCTTCCGCTTCATATTAAGTATTCTGATTCCGAGCCAGAACTGATGCGAGATGCTTACGCCAAAATGCTTCTCGGTGGTGGAATCGGCGGGCTTTCGGCTGCCCTCATCGAGGGTCTGTTCGGCACAGGAGGCATTTTCTTGTTTGCAGGGGCGGCGCTCGTTCTTGCGCCATTCCTTGATCCTAAAAACTTCTTTTCGATCAGTTCAAACGGGCTTCCGAAAGCGCGCTATGGGGTCTTGCCTGTTTCAGCCGCTTTGCTTTTGTCTGTTGGGTTTGCGCCTTCCAATTGGTCCGGTGCGCCAGAATCGGACTCTCAGCAAAATCTCGCGCCTGCGGAGTCTTTTGGAAGCGAACTCGTTTTGGCTTCTGCTTCAGGGTCTTCTGCGGCTGAATCTGCGCCAGTCCGAAAGGCTGATCTTTTTGTATCGGGCGTTGATGTCGCCAGCCATTTGAAGTCGATCCCAATCGACATTCTGACGGCCAACGTTCGTAGCATTACGGCCGTGGAGGAGAGTCCCGGGCATTTTGCTGGAATTGCCGATTTTGCAGTCCCCGCTGGAGTTGAGTTTCAATATTTCACAGGCGATGGTCGAAGAAGTTTATTGGCGGAAAATCGCCGCTACGACGTCATTCAAATCCTGACGCCTCCGAATTTAGGCGGACCTTCTTTTGCGCAATCGGTACTTGCCTCCCCTCAAGGAAGCTTAACGATTGAGGCGATTCGACTTTACGTTGATCGACTAAAAGAAGACGGCGTCATTCACGTGCCACGCGCGATCTATGGTGAATGGGCGCAAAGTGCCTTGTCGACGTTCGCGGAAGCTTGGAAGAAAATGGCTCGCGCAAATGTAAATCTACACGTTCTTGCTGTTGGGAAAACGCCGACACGGGAATCGGGTGAGCCTCTTGTTGTCAATACGATGATCCTTCGTCTGAAGCCATTCCTGCGAGAAGAGCGCGATCTCGCTGGTGCGAACTTCAAAGTTTCAGATGAACCAAATGGCAACGCGTGGATTCTGGCGACCGATGGATCGGGCACAATTTTAACTGATGATCGACCGGTCATCGCTGGTGGCTGGGCGCGAACAACGTTCTCGGACTTTCTTATTCTCGTCGCTCTTTTAAGTTTCGCGGGAATCGTGTTTTGGATTGTGTCTCAGGAGCGTCGCAAAGAAGTTACCTCTCGATGGCAGACATTTAGTGTCGCGACTTACTTCGGTGGTCTGGGGATTTCGTTCGCGTTCTTTCAAGTCTTCTTCGTCTTGCGAGCGACCAGAATGTGGGGCTTGCCAGATATCGCAATGGCGTTAGCGATGAGTGCGGTCTTCATTTCTTTAGCGGCCGGTGCGACGATTTTTGCCAGCCACCCCAAGCGCCGATTTGGTGTCCGTATTCAGCCGCTAGCGAATTTTGTCTTCGCGGTGCTGTTTACCTATTTGGCGTCGGCGCTGTTTGAGCCGCTCGTGGCCTCAAGTCCCGTGGTGATTGCGACGTTCATTGGAATGTCGGTGTTAATGCCGTTTGGAATTCTGGGAGGCTCATTTTTTCCTAACGCCCTCGAGGAAGCGAGCGAGAAGCTACCGCCTCGTGCGATCACACTTCTCTGGGCAATGTATGCGTTGGGAACCGGCATCGGTATCTATGCTGGGACCTACGTGAGTATCGCCTACGGTCTTGATGTTGCGTTTTTAGCCGGCCTGTTTTGCTTTGCCTGGGTCGCAATCGCCTCTGGTCTTATTCGGCCTTGGACGGTTCGTAAGACGGGGAAAGCCGACGCTTGATCGCTTCGCGCACATGGGCGTGAGTTTCTGTTTTTGCGCCCAGTCGACTTAAGAGGACATAGAGCCCGGTCGACTTTCGATCGAGAAACAGAACTTCACGCGGTGGCGCGCGAAACTCGCGTGCTTGGATCACACGGGTCAGCTGAGTCGCCAGTCGCTGTGGCAAATCGTTGCCTTGCCATGAATAGGGCACGGCGGCGTCTTGGAACGGTTCAACAACGAGATGACAGAAAGTATAAAATTCTTGATGAACCAACGGTGAATCGCAGGATTTTAAAAAACCTATTTCTGTTCCGGCCTCAGAAACCAAGGCCATGTCATGTGTCAGCGCGCCGTGCACGAGTTTCGCATACTGATTGAGAAATTCAGGTGCAAACGACCTCACCGCGCCGTAATCGAGCAAGACGATTTTATCGCACTCGTTTACGGAGCCATCGACATTGGTTTCCCCTTCAAGTCGCACGAGGAAATTTCCAATGTGGGCGTCGGTTTGAACTTGGCCGAACTGAAACAGTTCCCGCAAGTAGAGTTCAAGCAACGCTTGGCCAAGGCGATTTCTTCGCTCTTGGCTTAAGTGAAGGACAATGTCCGAATCAAACTTGTGACCGTTTACAAGTTCGATCGCGAGAACTTTAGCGGTCGAATACTCTTTCGCGATGGCAGGAATGT
>JAXMMN010000354.1:0-3940 GCA_034366485.1 Bdellovibrionales bacterium | reverse complement strand
GCCGGTGAAAAGTGTCGAAACTGCGAGTCCTTGATTGTATCAAAACAAATCGGTGGGCGGTCGACATACTGGTGTCCAGTTTGCCAGCCTTCAGCTGGCCTGTCGGCAAATCGCAATCCGGAAAAATAGACAGAACATCACGCGCATGGGTACCCTAAAGAGGTGTCCAATCGTCAAGCCTCCCAATCTCTTCTCGTGCTCGATCCGCGGTTCGAGCGAGAGCTAGAAAAAAAGCTGCCCGAAATGGTGACGCTTCGTCGTTTGGCGCGAGCTTTGGAAGGAAAAGCGCGCGTCAACGTGGAAGCAACTGTCGAGCGCAACGGTCGATCGTTTCCACTCATTTCGGTCGTCATGGGAAGCGAAGATCCAGAGGCGCCAAGTTTCGGAGTCTTTGGCGGTGTTCACGGCTTAGAGAGAATCGGTTCGGATGTCGTGATCTCCTGGATTCAGACGTTGTCAGAGACGATGGATTGGGACGAGTTTGTTCAGGACCGCTTAAAAAAATCACGACTCGTTTTCATGCCGATCGTCAATCCCGTCGGAATTTTCGAAACCCGTCGCTCAAATGGCAACGGCATCGATTTGATGCGAAACTCTCCGGTGCGAGCTGAAGAGGATCCTGCGTTTCTTCTTGGCGGACATTCCTACAGTTCGCGACTTCCTTGGTATTCGCCCGAAGTGCGCGGTCCGCAGGATATGGAAATAGAATCGAGAGCCCTCTGCGCGCTGGTTGAACGGGAAATGTTTAAATCCAAATGCGCGGTCTCGGTTGATGTGCACTCGGGCTTTGGCTCTGTTGATCGACTTTGGTTTCCTTGGGCGAAATCAAAAGCGCCGCCGCCGCACCTCGAAGAGATCACGGCGCTGAAGCAACTCTTTGATCGCAGCCATCCGCATCACTTTTATCAGATTGAACCTCAGTCGAAAAGTTACACCACTCACGGCGATCTCTGGGACTGGCTCTATGAACGCCATCCTCGCGAGGTCACTTCGAAATCGTTCTACATGCCTTACACCTTGGAGCTGGGCAGTTGGCTTTGGTTGAAAAAAAATCCGCGTCAATTGTTTTCCTCGCTTGGTGCTTTCAACCCAGTTCAGCCGCATCGGATAAAACGGATCCTTCGGCGGCATTTGACACTTTTTGACTTTCTTCATCGCGCCGTCATTTCCTCAAATGCCTGGTTAGGAGGCGATGAAGCGACGCGCAGCCGATTGCGTCGACGCGCTATGGATTTGTGGTATAGCGACGTCGGATGAACAGCCAAAACAAGTCCGAAACTCATCAAATTTTTCTCATTCGCGGTCTCGCGCGCGAGAGCCGACATTGGGGCGATTTCGTCACAGATTTAGAAAAGGCGTACATCGCCTCGGGACGAAAAGTTCGCATTGAAACCATCGATTTGCCGGGCTGTGGTCGGCACTCTGAAATGCGCTCCTGCACCACGGTTCAAGCAACAGCGGACTTTGCCCGTGAAAAAATGAAGGATATTTTGGCGAAAGAGGCGCAAGAGGGGATCGAACCTGCATCGCATCGCCGGCTCGTTTCAATTAGTCTTGGCGGAATGGTCGGCGTCTCGTGGATGTCTCGCTATCCCAACGACTTTCATTCCGCTGTACTCATCAACTCGTCATTTCGTGGGATTTCAAAAGTGACTCAGCGACTGCGCTGGGATTCGTGGTGGCGAATTCCTCTGATTGTCGGCGAGCGAAATGTTCGCGAACGCGAGAAGAAGATTCTCGACTGGGTTTCCAATCGTTCCGATCGACGGCAGGAAGTGCTAGAAAATTGGGTGCAGATTCAGCTGACTCGACCGGTTTCGACCGTGAACCTTGCGCTTCAATTGACGGCAGCCTCCATGTTTAAGGCACCGTTGAGCCCCCCCGAAAACGATCGGCCCCTTGAGGTAAATCATTTCTTTCCAAAGCTTTTGGTGCTCTGCAGTCGCAAGGACCGCATGGTGCACCCAGATTGTTCCCAAGCAATTGCCGACCGTTACAAGGCCCCGATTATCTTTCACCCAACGGCGGGACATGATTTGCCGTTGGACGCAGGACCTTGGGTTGCGACCATGATCTCTGAGTGGTAGCTCTTATCGGTGTGCACACGCCGGCGAGGGGGATCTCATGGCCACTTTTGAACAAGCTCAAAGAATTTTTAACCTTGGTAGAAACTCACTTATTTTGTCGGTAACTGTTTCGATTCTGGGATTCGGTTGTGCGCCAAAAAGCGGAAGTTCCCCGCAGCCGCCTTCGAAACTTGAGGACGGTGAAGTCGTTCAGACAGGGCAATTGCCCCGTGTAGGACTTCTTGAAGGTGGAAATTTAAAATCGATCACAGTTGAATCGCTTGTCTCGAGAGTCGAAGCGGGCGGAGTTTTGGTGCTGGGAGAACTTCACGGCAATCAAACACATTACCTTCGGCAGAAAGCCGCGCTCACCGCCTTGAAGGCCAATGGGCGTTGCACGGTCAGCGTCGGTCTTGAGTTTCTATCGTGGGTTCACCAGGCCTCGGTCGACGATTACTTCGACGGCAAATTGGCAGAACCTGACTTTTTGAAGGCGGCTGAGTGGGGCGGAAATCCGTTTGCTGACTATCGAGATCAAGCGCTTTTCCCTCGGGCGACGGGCGGTCGATTGATCGCTCTCAATGCGCCGCGAACTTTGACCGGTGCAATTTCAAAACGTGGAATTGAGAATTTGTCGGCGGAGGAACTGCGGCTTATGCCTCCAGGTTTTGAATTAGGTCGCAAGGAGTATCGCGAGCGTTTTGACGCCATCATGGGAGGACATGTTCCTGCCCAAGCATTGGAGCGTTATTTTGCGGCGCAAAGCACCTGGGACGAAACGATGGCGTGGCAGGTGGCCGAATTCTTGGCTGCCAATCCTACCCATTGCGTAGCTGTGATTGTCGGAGATTTTCACGTGAACTTTGGCGGGGGGCTTCCCGATCGTTTGCGCGCCCGCGGACTGAAAAATGTCGTGACGATTTCGCAGGTCGATACCTTTGGCCTTACGGAACCAGAATTGACGGCTGAACTTGGCCCACTCCCCAAATACGGTGATCGAGCGGACGGAATCTGGCTTTCAAGCACGGACCCAGGACCGCAACCGGCTGTCGAAACCGTGAAAAACTTGCAGGGCCTTCGCTTCAAATAGGTAGCGCTTTTGGGGCGCTAAATCGCCGGTAAGGGGCCTATTTGCGGCCATTTTGAGGCCCATCCGACAGAATGGGGCCTAAAGCGTCGATCATTTGCCTCTGATTTCGGGCTCGGATAGGTTTTCCAAGTCTGCACCTTGCACGTTAGGTGAGGACCTCTGGAGGGGTGTTACGTGGTAAGACCATCGATTTGTAAGGCGACAAGTAAAAGGCTTGGGTCACTTGTTTTTTCGACCCTGCTGGCTTTGCCGCTTCTCGCGTTCGCATCGACGTCCAGCGCTCAAACCACAAAGGCCGAAAAAACAGAATCGCAGAAGGCGCCCAAACTAACAGCGCCGCTTCAGACTCCCAAGCAGGCCGTGGCCCCATCGCCATCGTTTGATGAGCTTTCCTTCAATTTAAAATTTGAAAGCTATTTGAATCGCGAGAAGCCTCCAGCAGGTGTTCCGGATTACCAGCAAATAGGCGCGCATTTCAGAACTGAATCTGAAGGCCGTGTTTTCAACGGAACGTTGGAGCTTGGCGGAAGTTTTGCCACAGCCGTTGAGAACTATTCGAACATCTACGTGCCTGAGGCATTTCTTGAATTACAGACATCGGACTTCACAGAGGCAGAGCTCAATGGCGATTTGCGCGCCCGCGTTTCCGTCGGTCGTCGTTTGGAATCGTGGAGTCAGCTCGACCGCCACTGGGATCTCGGCCTTTGGGAACCGCTCAATCGTTTCGACGCCCTTCGACCGATCGATCAAGGTTTGACAGGTGCTTTCATCGAAGCTGGAACAG
>JAXMMN010000353.1:0-3645 GCA_034366485.1 Bdellovibrionales bacterium | reverse complement strand
TGGAATTATTGATTTTGGAAAAGCCGACTATGACGAGCGAACAGTCGTGACATCATTGACTCGTGCGCGCGTGTTGGGCTCGATTCAAGCGCCGTTCACGGGCCTTCGAATTAAGTTAAAAGATTCAGGTCGCGCGCAGGAAGCAGCGCTCGATTTGACCCGCGCGCTGGGGCCAAGCTGGTGGATCATGGATTGGTCGGAAGGAAATCGAAATTTTTTTCGCGCCATCAAGTATGAACGCATAGCCATTTTTTTCGTGATCTTTATCATGGTTATCGCGGCCAGCTTCAATGTTGCGAGCAATATCTTTATCGGCGTCTTGCGCCGAACCTCAGAAATTTCAATCCTGCGTGCGCTCGGGTTTTCGAAGCGAGACGTCGCAACACTGTTTCGTCTGCAAGGACTTTTATTTGGCGTCGTCGGTACGGCGGTCGGCCTCTTGCTTGGGGTTTTGCTGGCCGGTTTATTTTTGTGGGCGCAGACCGCGCTAAACTTATTGCCGGCGGAAGTTTACAAGCTAAACCGAATCGGAGTTGAATTTAATCCGCTTGATGTGACGATCGTAGTGATTGCCGCCGTCGCGATTTGTGTGCTCGCCTCACTTGCACCCGCTGCGCGAGCGGCGCAAATGGATCCGGTAGAAGGGCTTCGACATGAATAGTTTTTTGGAAGCACGAGGCGTAACGAAATCCTATCCAATGGCGCAGGGGCGCCTTGAAATTCTCAAAGGGATCGATCTGACAATTGAAAAGGGTGAGGCGATTAGCATTGTTGGCGCCAGTGGTGCGGGAAAGAGCACGCTCCTTCATATTTTGGGCACTCTCGATCGGCCGACGTTAGGGAAGGTGTTTCATCGCGGGTTGGATCTGACGAAGATGAATGACGATGACGTCGCCAAGCATCGCAATCAAACGATGGGCTTTGTGTTCCAGTTTCATCATTTGCTGGCCGAGTTTTCGGCGCTCGAAAATGTGGCAATGCCATTGAGAATAGCGGGAGAAATGCCACAAACCGCTCTTCGTGTGGCGGAAGAACAACTGGTCGCACTCGGCCTAAAAGACCGACTGCATCATAGACCAAATGAATTGAGCGGCGGCGAACAGCAGCGTGTGGCCATCGCTCGTTCGATTGTTCGAAAGCCAGAAATCCTGTTTGCCGACGAGCCCACTGGCAATTTGGACACGCAGAACGCAGCTAAAATTCAGGATTTGATGTTTGAACTGCATCAACGTTTGGGGCTGACCCTGGTTGTCGTGACCCATGATCAAGCGTTTGCCTCACGTTTTCCTCGCGCGCTGCGCATGCGTGATGGGCAGTGGGAGTCGAGGAATTTTTGACAACCACATGAGATTCCACTAGGCTGACGTCGAGCTTACGCAACTAGTTAATTTAGTTAAAGATTTGAGGGTTTTCATCCTGAGCCGCATCTTGAATCACCCACCCAGACCAGTTTGCTTTTTATCAATCTCCACTGCGTGCGCGTTCGTGTTGGCGTCCGTCGTTCAATTGGCGCCGATGTTTCGATCAGAAGCCTTGGCACAAACGGCGGCAGCTCCAGCGCGACCCGCGGCCAAAAAACCGGCGCCGCGTGCGGCATCCAGAAACGCAACCAGAAGCGCAACCAGAAATGCCACACGGAATTCCACGCCATCTTCGCGTGCTTCGAACGTCGCAAAAGTTGTGGCGGCAGGCGAAGGCCCGACGGTTCAGAAAATTCTCGTCAAAGGGAATAAGAAAATTGAAACCGATGCCGTCATCGCGAAGCTCGCAACGAAACAGGGTCAGGGAATTTCTGGAGAAAAACTTCGGCAAGATCTTGATGTACTTTTCAAGACGGGTTTTTTCTATGACGTGAAGATCGAGCGAGAAGCCGTCCAAGGCGGTGTTCAGCTGACTTACAATGTCGTCGAAAAGCCGTCGGTCGTCGAAATCGTTTTCGCCGGCAACAATGAAATCGATTCGACAGAACTGCAAACGACTGCGGCCATTAAGCCCTATGAAGTACTCAACATGGGTCGAATTCGCGAAGCGGTCGAAAAGATCCAAAAGCTTTACGAGGACAAGGGATATTTCCTTGCGCGCATCACGCCGAAAGTCGATCCGGCCGGAAAAGATGGCTTGGGCGAAGAGGCTGTGAAGCTGACGTTTGAAGTTCAAGAGAACGACAAAGTAAAAGTAAAGCGCATCACGATCTTGGGGAACAAGCAGATCGCCGATGGCAAGATCAAAGGCCTTCTGCAAACGCAAGAGGGTGGGTTTTTCAGTTTCATTTCGTCGAGCGGATCGTACAAGCAAGACGCGTTTGATCGCGACGTTCAGCTGATCAACTATCTTTATTTCAACGAAGGCTACGTTCAGATCAAGGTGGATCGTCCACAGGTCTATGTAACGCCAGACAAAAAAGGCATCTACATCACAATCCGAGTGGAAGAGGGCGAGCGCTACAAAGTCGGTTCGATCGACTTCGCCGGCGACCTTTTGTTTCCTCGGTCCGAGCTAGAAGAGGCGACAGAAATTGACGGCACCGGCTGGTACCAGCACGAAACGTTGCTGAAAGACATTCGCACCATTCAGGCAAAGTACGGCGATCTTGGATATGCTTACGCGAACATCATCCCTCGCACGCGTCCTCGTGACAAAGACCGAGAACTCGACATCACATTTGAGATCGACAAAGGGAACAAAGTTTATTTCGGTCGAATCAGCGTCGTTGGAAACTCGAAAACTCGCGACAAAGTTGTTCGGCGTGAACTTCTGGTTCAAGAAGGCGAACTCTACAACGAAACGCGAAAGCGCGAATCACTTGATAACGTGAAACGTCTTGGGTTCTTCGACGAAGTAAATTTCAATTCAGCCACACCTTCAGACAACCAAGACCTTATGAACATCGACATCGTCGTGAAGGAACGTAACACGGGATCGATTCAGGTCGGCGCGGGCTATTCGACGTACTCAAGCTTCATTTTCAATGGTCAAGTGAACCAAATCAATTTGATGGGCCGTGGCCAGCGCTTGGGCGTGTCGGTTGATATGTCGAGCAACCAATCGCTCTTTAACTTCAACTTCACCGAGCCTTACTTCTACGACACTGACTGGTCCGTAGGTGTAGACGCTTACCAATCGAAACGAACGACGACGGAATACGAAGAAACCAAAAAGGGTGGCGCACTTCGCGTCGGCTATCCCATCACCCGGTTTTTGCGCACGTTCCTTCGTTACAAGTTGGAGTCGGCTGAAATCAATTTGGATAGCGACTTCGGCGATCCGATTTTGTTCCCGGTCCCGGTTCCGGGCGGAGATCCGAACCCACAGGGTAACCCGAACGGTGTAACGTCATCGGCGACTTTGACTCTGGAGTACGACAAGCGAAACGATCGCTACACGCCAACGAAGGGCGTTTACTCCTCCGTTTCGCTCGAATACGCAGGTCTTGGTGGCGATCACCAATTCACAAAAGGTTTAGCGACGGGTCGTTTCTACGAAAAAGTCTTCTGGGACGTCATTTTCCGAAACAATCTGACCTACGGATTTATCCGATCGAATGTCGATGGTCGGGAACCGCCGTTCAACGAATTGTTCCTCCTTGGCGGAGCCAACTCGCTTCGTGGATACAACTGGTTCTCGATTGCGAAGCGTAAGCGATCG
>JAXMMN010000352.1:0-3252 GCA_034366485.1 Bdellovibrionales bacterium | reverse complement strand
TTAGCAATGCCTCTGGATCCAGCATGCCGAGTGCGAGATCAGAGATTGGTTCCATTTCGCCAGACGTGGGAGCAAGCAGAGGCTTGTCTACTTTTTTAGGAACCGCTTGGAGATCGAGTTCTGCACTTACGGAAAATGTGGATTTCTCGATCTTTGTTGCAAGCGTCTGAGTAAACCTTCTTGCAAGAAGATCCTCTAAAAGTGCCTTCGCACTTAGCGCATCAGGAGCCAAAGCCGTCGAAGAAACCGCCGCAGCAATCAATGGCGACAAAGTCATTGAAAGCAGGATCGCGCCTGCCGACAGCAAGCGAATGAATCTGGAAATTCTTCTTCGATGAGAGCTTAGCGATTTCATCTTTAGGGACCTCGTCCTGTCGGCGTGCCCACAGATGCTGGATCACGTCCACTCTGAATGGCTTTTACTTTCGCAACCATCTTGACGGCATCTTCCATCTGCGGATCTGCCGTCAACGCTTGCTCGTAAAACTTCAAACTTTCTGAAAAGTTCTTTTGTGCAAAATAAATTGACGCCTTCATTGAAAGTGCCCGCGCGAAGCCCGGGAAGTCAGCCAGGATCTTATCGACTTCAATCAGCGCTCGCTCGTACTGGGTCGACAGGGCAAATTTTTGCGCCAAGAACAGTCGATCAATGACAGACTTTGCGAAGCGCTCTTCCTTCGGCGTTGCCCCTTGCTTCAGCGGCACCGTCAGCTCTGTCACCAAAGTGCCGAACTGAGCAGCAGGAAGAAGAAATGTCTGCGTCACATGACCAGATTTTTCCACACCAACCGTAATGAATTCTCCGGATACCATGTCCTCACCCATTTTTTCACGGATTTCAGACATAGGCATTTCCAGTGGAGTTTTCCCTACGAGCTTCTTATCACCTGTTTTTGGATTTACGAAAAAGACGTCGGCTTCAATAGGCTCACTCTGCACCTTGAAGAGGTGAGTGCATCCGCTGAGACTGACGACCATTCCGATCCATAGAATGAGTGTTTTCATCTGAGTCACTTATCGACCTAGTTCGAGACATTCTTGAGACCTGACGTTTTGTAGGACCTAAGTCGAAGCCTCGTCCAGTCTGGCCTGCCCAAACGGCCGCTGTTCACACTACAATTCAAGGCAACCCACTATCAGCGTCGAGGTTCATCACAATGCGCACGCACCTTCATTCCCTTTCGGCAGTCGGTTTACTCGTTTTGGTAGTCTCGGCTTGTCAGCGCCCGCCAGATCTCAGTGATCCAAGTAATCAAACAAGCTACGCGCTTGGTCAGCAGGTCGGCACAACGCTTGTCCGACAGGAAATAGAAATCGATGAACCTGCCTTTTTGCTTGGTTTACGTGATGCTCTTTCCAAAACACCCTCAAAGCTAGATGACAAAACAATTGCGGAAGCCTCGATGCGAGCACAGCAACAGGCCATGAAAAAACAGGCCGAACTTCAGGCAAAAGCGGGCGAGTTCTTAGCCGCGAGTGAAAAATTTTTGGCCGAGAATAAAAAGAAGCCGGAAGTTAAAACGACAGCGTCGGGCCTACAATATGAAATCGTCACGTCCGGCACGGGCGCTAAGCCCAAAGACGATCAGATGGTCGAAGTTCACTATGTCGGAAAGCTTGCCGACGGCACTGTCTTTGATTCTTCGATCGAGCGAAAGCGCACGGCGACGTTCAATATCAATCAGGTTGTTCCGGGTTGGACAGAAGCACTCAAGCTGATGCCAACTGGCTCTAAGTGGATCGTGACAATTCCGCCCGGCCTTGGCTACGGCGCCTCTGGTGCACCGCCACGTATTCCACCAAATAGTGTACTCATTTTTGAGATCGAGTTGATCGCAGTGTCGAACTCGCCGACTCCACCGAAGAACCCTTGACCACGCTAGCAAGCCGCCGGATAAACGGCGCATGGCTAGCGCAAATTACGACCTAAAAGCCGAGATCAAAGAACTGCAAAAAAAGCACGATGCTTTGATACTTGCTCACTACTACGAGGACGGCGCGATCCAAGACATCGCGGATCATGTCGGCGACTCGCTTGCACTTGCGCAGTGGGGACAAAAAGCGAGTAATCCCGTCGTGCTTATGGCCGGCGTCGTTTTCATGGGCGAAAGCGTGAAGCTTTTGTCGCCCGAAAAGCGCGTCCTTGTTCCCGATTTGAAGGCGGGCTGCTCGCTTGTCGACCATTCACCCTACAAAAAGTATCTCGATTGGCGTCTTCAACACCGAGATGCGATTTGTCTGACCTACGTTAATTCGAGCGCCGAAGTGAAAGCGATCACCGATGTTTGCGTCACCTCGTCGAATGCAGAAAAAATTGTGGCGGCAATTCCAAAGGATCGAAAAATTCTTTTTGGACCAGATCGAAACCTCGGTCGTTACTTAGCGAAGAAGCTAAATCGTGAAATGACGATCTGGCCTGGGTCGTGTGAAGTTCACGTACTGTTTTCCTCAAGACGCCTTCAGGAGCTCAAGCTCAAACACCCTGAGGCACTTGTGATTGCTCATCCAGAATGCGATGACGGAATCCTCGCGCAATCAGACGTCGTCGGGTCGACATCGCGTCTTCTTGAAGAAGTTCGAAGCAATCAGGGGCGCAAGTCGTTCATCGTCGCCACCGAGTATGGAATTCTTCACCAGATGCAGCGCGCTCGTCCCGATGCTGAACTCATTCAAGCGCCGGCCGAAGGCTCGTGTGCCTGCAACGAATGTCCCTACATGAAACTCAACACTCTCGAAAAAATTCGCAATTCCTTAAAAGACCTCGACCCAGAAGTTTCAGTGCGAACAGACGTTCAGCAACTTGCTCGCGTCAGCTTGGATCGAATGATGGCACTCACAGACGGAAAGTCGATAGAGTGGCCGAAAGAGTTTAAAGACCCAAATTTACCTGGCTTTGCATGACCGACTATCGGGATTTGAAAAAAACTGTTGAAGCAGAAATGGCACAGGCACTTGGCCTCTCGGAACTCCAGTGCGAACTTTCCGAAAGCTTCGCCTCGCAAATCCCCGAACACCGGGAACAAATTCGGCGAGCACTTCAAGAGCGCTTTCTAACTCAAGCTCGAGAGCCACGATCGTCAACCGGGGAGGTTTCGCACGAAATCTCTTCTTTGGCCAACTTGGTGCTACCGCCGAGATTGAAGAATACCGCGATCAGTATTTCGCACTGCCCGACTCTTGGTGGCTTTGTACATATACCCAAAAGTGCGAGCACACTGGGCGTTGGCTTTGACATTGAAATTGCCGATCGCG
>JAXMMN010000351.1:0-2384 GCA_034366485.1 Bdellovibrionales bacterium | reverse complement strand
CATCTCTGGTCGCGTTCCGCATTCCAAATATTCTTGCGGCTTTGGCTTACGAGATTCAGCGATTTCACCGCTGAACAAGGTCAAAAGCACAGAACACACAGCTAGCGCACAAAATGCCCATCTAAATGTCAGTCTGACAGTCGGCTTGCCGAAGCCCAAACGGATCGGTGAGGCTGAAAGTTTCATAAGCATTTCCTCTATGGGGGCACATGGACCCGGTTCTTTTCACCATCTAAACGAGATTTCTCGACTCGCTCCAACGGATGGTGGTATCTCAAAGCTGTCTTCATCTACAGGCTTAATCTCTACAGGAGAAATCGTATGGCCAAATTCGCAAACATCAATCTCGAACTAAATAAGATCACACAGCTTGCAGACGTAAAGGTTTTAAAATCCGAACTTAACCGACTCGCTTCAGAAATTCGCAAACGCGGCGAATCGGAAGTGGCCCACATCGAAAAATCGGTGAAACAGGCCCGCTCAAAAGCGCAAAAGCTCCAGAAGAAGATCGAAGTGGAGAAAAAGAAGATCGAGAAACAGGTGAAGCAAGAGATTGCTAAAATCCGCCGTCAATTGAGCGGAAAAAAGACCGCTGCGCGACCAAAAGTTAAGGCAGGCGGTGCGCCAAAGACTGGCGCAAAGCGTAAGACATCAGCTCGCAAAACAACGAAACGCGCCTAAGGGCCTGGTTGAGCCATTTGCCTCATGACTCAATTGCTCGAGATGCCAAGAAAGCGGCAACATGAGTCATGAGCGCAAATCAAAATTCAGGGCAACAATCCGAACAAATTGAACAGGTTCAGTTTCGAGCCGGAGACATCCTCTTCCAAGGAGATGAAACCTCGTTTCACTTTTTCATAATCCAAGAGGGTGAAGTCGAGATCTTCAAACGTGGACCTGGCGGCGAAGAGCTCCAACTCGCCAAAGTGAGTGCCGGCAACAGTCTTGGCGAATTTGCGATGCTCGATCGCAAACCCCGTTCAGCTTCGGCCCGTGCGATCACCGACATCGTGGCGGCCCGCGTAAGCCCTGAGGCCTACGAACAACTTCTCAGCGAACTCCCTGATTGGGCGGTTTCAGTGATGCGCGCACTTGTTGAACGCGTCCGTCACACAAACGACATTGTTCGCGCCCTTCAATCGGGACTCGAAAAAACACAAAGCAGCACGAGCCTGGGCCGAGCCGCAAGCAAGGCAATGGACGCGGCCGAGTATTCAGATACAAGCCGAACCTCCCGAATCAAACAGGCTGAGGCCGACGAAACGGTCACTGATTTTGACTTTTCCGTTTACGAGTCTTCAGGGCCAACGCCCGCCGGGGCTAAGAAGTCGTAAAACCGTCAAAATCATCTAGCGAGCGATCGGGCTCGCGTGATAGCTATTTTGACTATGAATAATACCAATCTCGACCCGGTCCCCGCTTCTAAAAACAGCGCTCTTTCCTATGCCGCTTCCGCTTTGTCTGCCGTCGGCCAAGGATCTTTTCAGGATCTTGAAAACTCTTTCGAATTTACCGGCCGCCATATTGGCCCAAGAGATCGCGATGTTGCCGAAATGCTTAAGGCCATCGGCGCAAGTCATCTTGATCAGCTGATCGACGAAACGATTCCCAAAGCGATTCGCCTCAAGAAACCTCTCGATCTGCCAGCTGGGCAATCTGAGGCGACGGTTCTCGCCCGCGCCTGGGAGATGGCGTCCTCGAACAAAGTCTTAAAAAGTTTTTTGGGCCAAGGTTATTACGGAACAATCACACCGCCCGTGATTTTGCGAAACATTTTGGAAAACCCAGGCTGGTACACGGCCTATACCCCCTACCAGGCCGAAATTTCCCAAGGTCGTCTCGAAGCCATTCTTAATTTTCAAACATTGATCATGGAACTCACGGGCATGCAGATCGCGAATGCCTCGCATCTTGACGAAGGCACAGCCGCGGCTGAAGCGATGGCCATGGCGTTTCAGGTTTCCGACAACGTGAAGAACGATGGGTCGGGCGCTAGAACCTTCTTTGTATCTGACACTTGCCATCCGCAAACGATCGAAGTCCTCACTCGCCGAGCAGAACCGCTTGGCATCAATGTTGTTGTGCAAAAGCCTGCACAGTTTAAATTCTCGAGCGAAAGCTTCGGCTGCTTGATTCAGTATCCCGACACTCGAGGCACAGTGGCGGAATCCCTGACGGCACTGAAAGCCTTCTCGGCAAATGCTCATGCAGCAAAAAACCTCGTGATCGTTGCCGCAGATCCGCTCGCGCTAACGGTCATGCAACCACCTTCAGCCTTTGATGCAGATGTATGCGTCGGCACGACCCAGCGCTTTGGTGTACCGATGGGCTTTGGTGGTCCGCACGCGGCCTACTTCGCAACGAAAGATGAATACAAGCGATCG
>JAXMMN010000350.1:0-5329 GCA_034366485.1 Bdellovibrionales bacterium | reverse complement strand
TACGCCGATCGCGCGAATTTCTGATTTCGGATTTTTAATCAGCTCTTTTGAGCGAGTTTGCCAGTAGGGCATGAGGCAGTGGAGTGCCGAAGTTTTCGAATTCACCGAACAAGCGCCCGAGGTGCTCAGTCGAATTGAGTTGGGCTTCGCGTTTTGAAGAAATTTTCGAAATTGCGAGTCGTGAGAGGTGCCGTTGATGAAACCAGAGGTCATTTTCCAGCACTGCCAACCATCAGAGTCTTTGCCGCAGCCGAAAATGTCGTTCTGATAAGCAGTTGTTAAACCGCCGACGGGATCGGGAATCCAAGTCGCTCCGTCTCGGCCGTTAAAACATGTCGTTTTGCCGGCAAGGTTGACGCCGCAGACTTCGTCATAATTGAGAGACTCTAGGATCGTGAAATCTGTTTTCGCCGCGTAGCCCGAAGCCGATGCTAGCGCAACAATCCAAAAAGCCGTCGCGGCCAGAATAAGCTGCAAACGTATCGGTCTTAACTGTTTTAGCATCATCAAAGCCCCCTCGGCCGGAAACAATATGCCGAGGGTTCAAGCTTTGGCTTTCAGTGAATCTTACTGATTCAAAGAATCCTCGCGATGCCCCCAGCAGGTGACGCCCTCGTCAGAAGATGCACATGTTGTGTTTCCACTGACAGCAATCGAGATAGGATTTGTAAGGGCCGGGACCTCCAATTGTCCAGAGGTGTTCGACCCCCAGCATTGAACTTGATTGTCCCGCGTCAGAGCGCAAATGTGTGCCTCGCCAACAGCAAAATCCTTAATAGAATCAAGGTCCCCAAGGGTTTGCGGAACACTTAGCTGGCGTGTCTCGAGATCTCGCCCCCAGCAGAGGAATCCAAACTGATCTTTTGCGCAGGCGAAATCTGTCGAGAACAGGGCCTTTTGAACGGAATTGAGGTTCGGAAGCGGCTCGCCGCCAATCGGCTGGCCCCAGCAAGCGATGTTTGCGCCGCCGTAAAGGCAGATCGAGCCATAGGTCGCTACGATTTTTTCCATCTCAGGTTCAAGGACAGGTCCTTGGCTTCCCAGGGCTTCCTGGCTTCCGAAGCATCGAACCGAACGGACGCCCCCTTGATTTTCAAAGATAATACATGGGTGATCATCGCCCTGCGCCTCGCTTGCGGCGATTACTTTTCGGATTTCGGAAAAGTTAGTGTCGGTGCTGATGTTTGAGCAGTGAAAGCGCGAGTCGTTCCAGCGGCAGCTACCAGCCGATCGAATTTCCGAACCATCTTCAGGAAGTGGCGACGGGCGATGATAGTTGTTGGTCACGCAGTGGACACTTTGATTCTGATCAATTCCGCAAACCGATTCGCTCGTTACTTTAAAATCGACAACATCTTTCATGAATGGGATGTCCGTCACCGCGCTGTAGATCAAGCACGAAAAGGAAGTCTTTCCTGTTGCGGTTTCTTCGGTCAGAGCACAAAGGCGATCGTTGTCGACACCAAATTTTTTGATTCGAATTTCTGGCTTTTTGTAATCTTCTGGAACTGCATCGGTAATGGTTTGGTTGGAAGAATCATACCGAACGCAAAGTGGTTGGTTTGTTTCGCTGTGTGCGCAGTATCCATCATAGCCAAAAGTGGAGAGCTTTGTTGCCTTGGTCCACTCGTTTCCGACCGTAAAGTATTTTGCTTCTGCGACTTCGCGGCCATGGGAGCAGCTGAGGCCGGCGTCCGACAATACACATAGAGAATTCCAAGCCCCTGTCATTTGTCTTGCGCCCGGAAATGGTCCCTTCGGAAACACCACTCGTGGAGTGACTTTTACGTCAGGCTCGATGTTTTTAAATGGCTCACACAGGATTGCTTCGCCGTCCAGTGCGCAAAGTTCGTTGTCGAGAATTTGAAAATCGCGGAGATCGGCATAAGGACCATAGGTTTCCATCGGTGGTCTATGCAAAACAAACCTGTTGCCTCCAGGGATTTCTTGCCAGCGGCCTAGCTCGGGTTGGTAGCAATGGATCGTGAGATCTTTTTGTGGAACGCAGACTCGGTCGCTGCTAAAGCGCGCTCGATCGTAGTCGCCGCTTTCTAAGATTTTCTGGATTGGTTTCTCAAATTTTCCTTCAGATTGCCAACAGCGCACGCCGCGTTCGTCGACGCCGCAGAAGTGCGGGCCACCCGCAATAAATGACTTCAGTTTTGAGACCGAGTCTCCAGCAAATTGGGTTCTAGAATCGGAGCCGGCGCAGAGGCGAGTTTTGCCATCTAGCGTTTTTCCGCAAACACTTTTGGATGTCAGTGAATCAATGACGATGGGAGTTTTTAAGACGACCGAGTACGGACGCGAAGTGACGCCGTTATTGATGTCGTTCGTCGCGCCGGGAGTTGCCAGAGCCGTGAACGAAAGTGCTGTCAGTGAAAGTAGTATTGTCAGCGAATGAGAGAATTGAATCACTGAAGTCCTCCTGAACTTTTTGATTACGCGCTGCATTTAAGCGCGAACCTTGGGGTGTGACAAGGGCGTAGGGCGTTTGTCACCATTGGGGTGGAATCTCTTCAAGGAGTTGACTGAATGACCGATCCAACTGCGAAAAAGAACCAGCACCTCGTCATCGTGATCATGTGGGCGGCATTAATCATGAGTGCGGTCATGTATTTAGGTTTAACTTTTATAATGCCTCGCCAGAGTGAAGGGCTGTCCACTCCCGCCGAACAGACCTCTGATCAAACCTATGATCAAACGAATGGATCATCAGCCAATGACTCACAATCTTCCAGCGCAGCGCCGACTGATCCGATTGGGGGGATTCTTTACCCATTCGGGCTTGCGATGTCGCTTGCGGGATTAGCACTCGGTCACGCGCGTTCTCTTTGGAAAACTGCTGAAAAAGCGAAAACGCTCAACCTCATCTCACTCGCGCTCTGTGAATCCTGTGCACTCATGGGTTTAATGATCTTCATTTTGGGGAAGGTGGATGCCACCGAAGCCCGCTCAATGATCGTCATGGCCATCGTCTGTATGGCGACCCTGTTTCCGTCGCCGAAAAAGATGCACCTCGCGTAATCTAGCAACTGAAGTCAGTTTGGCTCCGAAATCGCCTGGCCTCTGGTTTGCCCTGGGTATGTGTGCGCGGTGAAAATCGCGATTGAATGCGGAAGTTAAGAGCCGCTTCGACACCATCAACATCCTAGGGGGGTATTTTTCATGATGATCTTAAAGACGATGCTTTCAGTTTTAGCATTGGGTTTAGCGGCACAAGCGGCAGAGGCACAAGTCTCGGGCGGTCTTCGTCCAGGACGAGATCCCATTTTCGAGCCTGGTCATCCGGGAACAGGTGGACCTGGCGGTCGGCCTGGACATGGCGGCGGTTATCGCCCGACACCGATCACAGAATCCGTTCGCATGACGATTGGTCGTCAGTACTCGGGATTTACACGTTTGAATTTGTCGCAACTTCTTTCGGTCGCGGTGCAGGGGCGAGAAGTCCAAGATTTAACCGTCACGATGAGCGCGCAAGGTGGTCGCTCTCATGCGATTTTGATGGAAAACGGCCAAGCTGTGGGGCAACCGGTGATCGTACCGAACTACACGATCGATGCTGATTTCTATGTTCAGAACCCAAGTTCGCGAACACTTCTCGAGTTGAACCTGAACGGCCCAGTTTACATCTCTGAAATCACAGCTCGCGTCGTCGATATCGGAGGAGGACATGGTGGCGGCGGATGGCCCGGTGGTGGGCACGGCGGCCCACTCGAGATTCGAGAATTCGTAGGCCAAAACTTTCGTGGCCAAGACTTCTTAAGCCTCGATTCTGTATTGGGACTTTCGCAGTACCACGGCATGACGATTTCAAAAGTGATTGTTCGTGGATCGTCGCGTGCGGGACGTGGAACGGCCGAGCTTATGATCAATGGTTTCGGTCAGCGTTCGACCGTAACTTTAGGTACAGGACTTCGTGAGCATACGCTTCGATTGCCAGGCCGATCGCGGGTGGGCATTGAGATCAGCTCGCTCGATCTAGAGTTGAACGGAAACATATTTATCGAATCAGTAACAGTAGAACTAGAATAGAGTTTTTCGGGTGCAGGTCGGACTTCAGGGGCCGCGACGCCGTGTTAGGATGGACTCGAAGGTGTGTAAGCCCCCCACGACGTGGGATCTTCGAGAATTGGCACGGTGTTCTTTTTAAGCGGTCGAGATAGACGATCTGCACCCCTTTCGTTATGAACTCTCGTATGAGTTTTAATAATCTTGGCGTGTCGGAAGATGCGCAAGCCCTTCGGTTTCTAGCTCAAGCGACGCCACAAAAAAGTTCTGACATTCTTAATGCCTGGCATCGCTTAACTCCGTGGGTTTCGCCTGTTGTACCTCGCGGCGATTTTGAAGTGTTCGACTTCACGTCGGGGTATGACTCCAAACGAAAATTGAAATTCGATTTCGGACTTGGTCGCTATGACGAGGATCGCGTCGGAATGTACAATGCGGACTTTTTCAAGAGTGGTGATCCGGTCGCAAAGCGAACGATTCACATGGGACTCGACCTTGGTGCGCCAGCTGGGACACCTGTTTTTTCGCCTGTGGCTGCTACGCTTTCCGGTACAAATTTTTTAGATCGGGAAGGTGATTACGGTGGAACGATTGTTTTGGAGTGTGTGCCGCCGAAAGAGCTGAACTGTCCTCCGCTGTATATGTTGTTTGGCCATTTGGCGAAGGACAGTCTTCGGCACGTTCAAAGCGTCGGCGGTCTTGGCGGCGAAATTCGAGCGGGTGATTTGATCGGTTGGTTGGGAGAGCCGTTTGAAAATGGCGGTTGGAATCCGCATCTACACTGGCAGCTGAGTTGGTCGAGACCACTGAAAATAGATTTACCTGGAGCTGTTTCAGCGCTGGATCGAGACAGTGCTAAACTGGTTTTCCCCGATCCGACGGCGCTCTTAACCAAAGCCATCGGCGGATGGCGCTAATTTCTTGTTTTAGCTAATGTCGGGCTTCGCGAAGTATATAGCCGGCACCGTAAACGGTGGCCAGCGTATGACTGAAGCCAGCCAGTTTTTTTCTTAGGTAAACCATATGTGTATCGATCGTTCGGTTTGAGACAACGGCGTCTTTCCAAACACCCTCAAGAATCTGTTGCCGAGAGACGACGCGATCTTTGTTCAAAACGAAGAAGCGTAGAAGATTGAACTCCAAGACCGAGAGCGGAATGGTTTTATCTTCCACAGTGGCTTCAAGGCGTGCCGCATTCAAAATCAAATTACCGCACGTCATAATGTCTGGTTCGTCGACTTGTTCCTCGAGTCGACGAATTTTCGCGACAACGCGTGCAACCAATTCGCGAGGACGCGCACTTTTGATCACGTAATCA
>JAXMMN010000349.1:0-8045 GCA_034366485.1 Bdellovibrionales bacterium | reverse complement strand
CTCGCCTCACATTTTTGATCAACTCAAAGGCATGGGGTCGGAAAACATTGAAAAGTATCTCTCGTTACTTTTGATCGGACCAAGTGCGAAGCCCGAAATTCCGGTGAAGTCTGCTATGTCACTCTTCAACGAAGAATTTCGCGACTTCCAAAAGTTTCAGTTCCCCTATGAGGCCGTCGGACAATCCCCTGTAAGAGTAGACGGGACGAAGAAAGATCTTAGAATTTCGTCAGCTGGAGCAAATCTGTTTGCTCGTTTGTTCAATGCAGAAAAGGGATCGAGTATCTATATTGGCGCAAGTGGAAAGTATGAATTCGAAACTCGATACGAGGGCGTCAGAGCAACCGATGTGGTTCGCGGCGATTGCATGATCAAATCTGAATGGATTGATTTCGACCGAAAAGTCACCACCGATAACACTGGTACGACGGTATCTGAAAAAATTGAAATTAAAAACGAGCGGATCCAAAAGCAGCACACGTTTCAGGTGCTTCATGATGCTTTACTTTCAGATATCTCAACGTGCCTCCGTACGGACCACCTCACACTTACACCGCCCGAAGTTGGTCAAGCACATGCGAGCCTAAGTCCTGAAGTTAAAAAGTTCCTTCTCGTTCAACCGAACGCCTCCGAAAAACAGGCTGCAAAAGAAGTCCTGGAACACTCCCTTGAGCTTGAAAACGACTATATTAATATGAAAGCCAAAAGAATATTCGAAGAAGCGATTCGCGAAAATCCAAAAGATATAGAGGCACACTTACTTAAGTTTCGTACGATTCGAAATCTTGCGATGGTCACCTCTGCGAACTACAAAACCGGCCTAATTGGAATGATCGAAACCGAGGCCGCCAAACTTCTAGAAGCTTTCCCGTCAGACGCTCAAATTTTTGTCTCGCGAGGACTCACGCGTTCATTAGTAAATCGAAACGCCGAAGCATTAGCTGATCTTAAAAAGGCCTATGCGCTAAGTCCAAACGACTTTTTGGTGAGGCGCACAATGGCGGTCGTTCTTCACGAGCTCAATCACAACGACACAGCGGAACAGTGGCTAAAGTCCGCGTTCTCTCTGATTACCGTAAAAGATTCGCCAGTTGAATCTAGACGAAACGAAATCTTCTACTGGCAGACGATGATCGACATAAAAAGAAATCACCCGGATCCAACTGCATCCCTCGAAGCACACGAAAACTATGTTCGACTAAGAAGCGACTCGCCCTGGGCGTTACACAATTATGCGATGGCACTTGCCCACGCTAAGCAGCTAGATAAGTCCATCGAGCACAGCCGGCGGGCGCTGAAAATGATGACTTTTGGAAATGGCCAAAAAGTATTAGCCGGAAACTTGATTGCGAAAGCACTCAGCTTTCAAAAAAGTCCCACCGACGAAACTTATGTATTAATGCCAGAGGTAGAAAAGTTGATGCTCGAGGCCAAGCAAGTCAGCCCGACGGATGCTTACGTGAACAAAGCCCTTGCGATATTCTATCGAGACAAAGCGCTGGCGACGAAAGAAAGTGACTGGCTGGACCCGGCCGATCTCTATATTGCCGAAGGCTTGAAGTATAACCCGGATGATAGTGGGCTCTTGGCCGTCGATCGCGATCTTGATGAATATAAAAGGCGCCTGATGGAGTATTTTGATCAACGCAAAATCAATCCATCCGGGCGATGGCCAGCATCCTGGAAAATCAAGTACGGGCATAAAGCCGGTCCCCAGTGAACGACTTTCGTGCGTCGCCTTGGACTTCATGCTTGGCTGGACGTTTTAGGTAAAAACTCGAAAGCCTTTGGGCAAGCAGAGGACATCTGTCGAAACTGCTGCCCGATGGCCTTTTATAAACCAATCGTGCCAGGTTTTTTTATCGACTCCTGTTTGGCTCCATAGTCCCTCGCGATGATCAGTCGGTTCGAGAACGCCGTCAAAAATACAGTCACCCTGTACATTGAAAACTTCCAAACGATCTCCGGCGCGCAATGCGTAGTCTCGAAGCGACGGTTCTGTGTCAGCAAGAAACTCTCTCGTCGCAAATTCTTTTCCAGTCTCGTAGAAATCACCGATGATCCCGGTAAACCGTTTCCTCTGCACCAATCCGCATTCCTTCATTTGCTTTCTAATTTCAAGATCCGCGTCGTAGGTTCCTCCTTGCAGCGAAAGAACCTCCAGATCTTTCAATCGCAAAAGCGGTGATAGGTCGCGAGCTGTGTAATCGTAAATACGAAGGTTCAAAAACTTTAGCTTCTCGATTCCTGCGACGGCGTCGATCATGTCCTGCTTACAACCCGATAGGCTCAATCCCAGTGATTCAAAATTCGAATGGCTAAAAGACAGCGCGACATCCGGCGGAAGTGGCTCTTGGATCGCGATTGATTTTAGATTTTTAAAACGCGTCAGGCCTTCAGCAATTTGGCCGATTTTAATCTTGTCACTTTCGGTACTGCTAAAGTGGTCAATTTCAATTTGCTCGAGATTCTTCAAAGAGATGAGGCCCGCCAAAACTTCGCTGGCTGACGAAACTTCCAAAAAATCTTTCAAAAGAAAAACCGAAGTGACGCTGCTGTGAAGCTCGCTTAGCTGGCCGCGTTTTTCTATAAAAACATTCACGGCCATTTCCCTTTGCCTATTTTCGTGGGTCGTAGGCGTCCCGAACAGCAGAACCGATGAGGTTCAATGCTGTGAGTGTCATGAAGAGTGCGAGCGATGGGAACACCGCAAGCCACCACGCCACTTGGAAATGCTTTTGTGCCTGGCCAAGAAGTTCGCCCCACGATGGTGTCGGTGCAGGAAGTCCGTAGCCAAGGTAATCAAGCGACGCCAATCCAGTAATCGCACCCGCGACCATAAATGGCGTCATGGTGATCCAAGGAGTCAGCGAATTTGGAAGAATATGTCGGAAGATGATTCTTCGGCGCCCCGCGCCCAGCGCGCGCGCCGCTTCCACAAATTCACGCTTACGCAGTTTCAAAAATTCAGCGCGTAAGTAGAGAGAAATTCCAGTCCACCCGAAAAACACAGTGAAGCCTGTCAGAACCCAAATGTTCGGTGCGATGATCGAGGCCAAGATAATCAGAAGCATGAGGACGGGAACAGATTCCCAAATCTCAATGACTCGCTGACCGACAATATCGATCCAACCCGCAAAGAAACCCATCGACGCACCAAACACGATGCCAAAAAGCGAACAGAAAAACCAAACCGACAAAGCGTACGTCATCGAGTATCGAAAACCGTAAAGTAAGCGGGCTGCGACGTCGCGTCCGCTTTCATCTGTACCGAAGAAGTTTTCTGCGGTTGGGCCTGAAGGCAATTGGTCCAAAGTGGGGTTGCGCTCAAAAGCATCCCAGCGGATCGGAGGCCAGATTGCCGAGTCGCCCTCTTTCAATTCGAGAGATCGGTAGTCCATGACCATGATGTCGTTCAGTCCAAACTCAGTTGGGTGAATTTTTTGAACAACAGGGAAAAAAGTTTTTCCTTGGTAATTCAAGTAAATGGGCTTGTTGTTCGCCCAGAACTCGGCCGTGACACTTAGAAAGCCGACGATAATCAGTACCCAGATCGAGACGATTGCCGATGTGTGGGCACGAAAGCGGCGCCAGCGCTTTAAGGATAGTTCGTTGTTCATGAAGCGTTCGATCATGTGAAATCAATCCTTGGGTCGACAACGACATACAAAATGTCCGTCAACAACCGGCCGAAGAGGAACAAGATGCTCTGGAAGAAAATCAAACCCATAAGAACGTTGTAGTCCCTCGAGTTTGCGGACGTGATCGAAAGTAAACCCATACCGTCGAGCGAGAAAATCGACTCGACGATGATGGACCCAGCAAACATCACCGACAAGATCCCGCTCATTCCTGTGACAATGGGAATCAACGCGTTTCTTAAAGCATGCTTCAGGTAGACGACTTTTTCTGAAACACCCTTGGCGCGTGCGGTGCGGACGTAATCAAGTTTGATCACATCGAGCATCGAGTTCTGCATCATGATTGTCAGAAACGTGAAACTTCCCACCATGTAGGTCATCAGTGGCAGGATCGCGTGGTGAATACGGTCCCAGATCTGACTCCAGGTACCTAGCTCACTGTAGTTGTCTGAAACAATGTTCCCGAGCGGAAACAACGGCGCAAAACTTTCGCTGGCCAAGAAGGTTCGAAGCAGAATCCCCGCGATCAAAGACGGTATCGAGTAAAGAACGAACAAACCAAAGCTTGTCATCGCATCGAACTTCGAACCGGCCCGAATCGCCTTGTAAACACCCAGCGGTACGCAAATGAGATAAGTCAGAAAAAGCGAAGTGAGACCAAAGGTCAAAGAGACGGGCATTTTACTAAAAATGACATCGGTCACAGGTTCTTCGTATTTAAAGCTTTCGCCGAAATCGAGCGTCGAAAGGTTCTTCAGCCAAATAAAGTACCTTGTGTGAATGGGCCGCGGATTGCCGTCCTCGTCCATAAATCCGTACTGCTTGTTCAGCGCATCGATCACTTCCTGAGAAACACCCGTTTCACCTCGTCCGCCAAGGCCGCCAGCCGCACCCGAGCCACCGCCCATTGCGCCGCCCATGCGAATTTGCTGAAGCTTCTGATCGACCGGTGAACCCGGCGCGAGATTGATGATGACGAAGCTTAGAAGTGTGATCCCAAATAGAGTTGGCAGCATCAGAAGCAGTCGACGCAAAATATAGGTAGCCATGTTGAACTGATCCCCCCAAAGCCGGATGATCCGATTATCAAAATCGTGTCAGAAAAGCATCCCTAAAACGACGAAGGGGTCGGCTTTCGCCCACCCCTTCGACACTATTTTTACTGATTCGCGAAACTGACGTATTATTTTACGTCTGTTGCCCACCAGTAGTCTGCACCAACGGCAAACTTATAAGTGTCTTTTAGAAGGCCAATCCGCTTGTTGACCGCGTAAAGTACGTACTGGTCGTTGAACAAGAACGCATATGGCGCGTCTTCAGCGATCATCGCGTAGATCTTGCGATACATCTGAACGCGCTTTTTCTTGTCGAGTTCAGCAATCGCTTCGTCGATCAACTTGTCGACCGCGGGATTCGAATAGCCAATGCGGTTAGATCCACCGTCTTTTGCTGATTCCGTGTGCCAGATCTGTTTTGGGTTGTGATCAACCGATCCGCCGCCCCAGCCAAGTGCAACTGCATCGAATTTACGTTCATCAAGATTCTTCAAAAGAGCGTTCCACTCGAGAAGCTGAAGGTTCATCTTCACGCCGGCTTTTTTGAGGTCTTCTTGATAAAGAACCCAGTACTTCTGGATATCTTTGTTCGCGTAGAAAAGCGTGAACTCAAACGGTTGACCCGCTTTATCGAGGACGCCGTCTTTGTTGGTGTCAGCCCAGCCAGCTTTTTTCAAAAGCTCAGCCGCCTTCTTAGGATCAAAAGCGATCGCTTTTACTTTTGGATCCGCATATTCACTTTGCTGATACCAAGGACCTGTCGCCGGAAGAGACATTCCGAAGCGGAACTTTTTGTTCATTTCTTCGCGGTTCATCAAATGCGCAAGTGCACGACGGACGCCTTTTTCTTGGAACATCGGCTTCGTCAAATTCCAGCCAACATAGCCATAAGATTTTGGCTGAAGGTTTTGAACTTTCTTTTTCAAAACAGTCGTGCCCCATGGCGCGCCTTCTGTTTTCAAAGAATACGCTTCTGGAGTGAGCGAATCATAGTCAAGTTCGCCTTTTTTAAGGCGCTCAAGAACCAAGTTTTCTTCTTTGTCGAAACGCATGCGGATCGCTTGGAAGTTGTAGCGACCGCGCTGCTCAGGAACGGCGTTGCCCCACCAGTTTTTGTTGCGCTCGAGAATGATCGCTTGTCCCTGATTGTACTCTTTCAAAACGAAAGGACCCGAACCGAGGATTGTTTTGTTTTTCTTTTTGCCTTCCGTTGCATCGCCATAAACGTGCTTTGGCAAAACAGTCAAACCGGCAACGACATCAAAGTTACCGAAGTATTTCGACTTCGTGACAAACTTGATTGCGTTTGTGCCCATGACTTCGGCCTTCTCGATGTTTTCATAGTACGGACGCAAGTGAGCTGCGTTGTACTTGTCGTCGAAGATTACGTCGAAGCTGAATTTCACATCGTCAATCGTGACTGGTTTGCCATCGCTCCAAACGGCGCCTTGGCGAAGCGTGAATGTGAACTCACGACCGTCTTTCGAGATTTCAACTTTTTCAGCGAGAGCGGGTTCCCACTCGTACGTGTCAAAGTTGCGGTTCATCAAACTGTCCATAACAAACGACTGGATCGTTTGGTTATAGAGGTCCGTACCAGTGATCGGGTTCAAGGTCGTTGGTTCGACACCGAGGTTGTAAAGGAATGTTCCACCTTGAGGAGCCGCTGGGTTCCCGAGGATTCCAACTTTTTTATTCGCCTTTGGTGTTTCGGCCTGTGCTGACGCGATCCCGCCCGACATTCCGACGAACGCCGCTAACAACGTCAAAGCGATCGCTTTGTTCAAAACTTTTAAACTCTGGTTCATCATCATTTAGAGAGCTCCCCCTATGTTTTTTTCTGACCCGTGCTAATTTGGACAAATCTTAAGGATTTAGCAAGGTTGAACGCGCCTCAGAATCGAGCTTGTTCGGGGGCGAAACGCTCCCAATCGGCGGTTTTTTGGTGTAGCTACGACACTGTTCACCGAAGTTTTCGAAAGGACCCAAGCCGAAATGACCCCAGAATTTGATCCCAGCTCGATGGCCGCAGCCGACGCCGGAATATTTGGCCTTCCCCACAATGCCGAGGAAGCAAAGCTGCATCTGATTCCCGTTCCCTGGGAAACGACGACGTCTTATGGGCGAGGCGCAGCGCTTGGTCCTGCCGCCGTACTTCGCGCCAGTCACCAGGTTGATCTTTTCGACTTCGACACCGGTGAAGCATGGAAAGCCGGCTACTTCATGGATGAGATTTCAGAGGATTGGACCAGTCGCGGGCGACTTTTGAAAGAGAAAGCACAAGAGCGTTTGGAGTTTCTTGAAGCCGGAGAAGAAACGCCGGCCTCTGAAGAAATTCGAAAAGAAATCAATGCCGCTTCCGACGAACTCAACTCTTGGGTGGAAGCGCAGGCTACAGCGAAATTTAAAAAAGGTAAGCTCGTAGGAGTTCTCGGCGGCGACCATTCGACACCTTTCGGTCTTATCAGTGCCGTTTCAAAAAGTCTCAAAGGCGACTTCGGGATCTTGCACATCGATGCCCACGCCGATCTTCGCGTGGCCTACCAGGGCTACACGCACAGTCACGCTTCCATCATGTACAACGTCATTGAAAAAATTCAGCCGCGTGTTTTGGTACAGGTGGGAATTCGAGATTTTTCTAAGGACGAGCGGGCGTATAGTGAGAGTCGACGTAGCAAAGATGGAAGCATCGGCAGCGGACGCATCGTCACTCACTATGACCGATCAGTGAAAAAACGTCTCGAGAACGGAGAGTCCTTCTCGCAGATCGTAAAGTCGATCATCGCCGACCTACCTCAAAACGTTTATGTATCTTTTGATATCGATGGCCTTCAACCCGATCTGTGCCCGAATACGGGAACACCGGTTCCTGGCGGACTCACCTTTGATCATGCGGCATCTTTGATTGCGGCGATCAGCGAATCGGGACGCAAAATTGTGGGCTTTGATTTGAACGAAGTTGCTGAACCAGAACCAGGGCTTGGCGAATGGGATGCCAATGTCGGAGCTCGCATGTTGTTCAAACTTTGCGGGTGGACCATGATCACCAATGCGCTTGCTGAACCGGTGAAAAACGCATGAGCAAACAAACGACTAGCAAAACTGGCGGCAAAAAGTGGTTCGATGACGGTATTCGCTTTGAGTGCCAGGGTTCTGGCAAATGCTGTGTTTCGCACGGTGAATACGGCTACGTCTATGTGACGGCGGCTGATCGAAAAAAAATGGCGAAACTTCTTGGAATTCCGACCGCGGAGTTTACTCGAAAGCATTGCTCGAAAGTCGAGGGCTTGTTTCGCCTCAACGACGGTCCTTCTGATGATCCCAAAGATCCGACGGCAAAGCCGTGCAC
>JAXMMN010000348.1:0-7795 GCA_034366485.1 Bdellovibrionales bacterium | reverse complement strand
TGATCGGACTTTCCATTTTCCGAGGTTTATCGCTTGTTTGCTTGAGGCACAAGCGAAAGGGTACAGACCTAAGTCTGTTTAGGCAGAAGCCGAAATTTCCGAAAAGCTAAGCGTGCGTAGTTGGCTTGCAATCTTACTTATTACATTTGGAAATCAGATTGCTTCGGCTCAGGTGCATCCGTCGGATGCAGACTGTCCCGATGCCTTTCGCAACCTATTTGCGACGTTAAAACCCCACACCGGTGACATTGTCTCGGATGCAAGATTTCCAGACGCAACGACATCGTTCTTGGGACAAGGCTTTGGTGGCGGAAACGTCTATTTGGTGAGGCCAAAAGATGGGTCGGCGCCGTTTGTCGTAAAGGATTATGTCTTGGGCGGGGCAGACTCGGCGATCAACGACGCCTTCGGGTTAGAGGTACTTGATAAATTAACCGAGGGTCGTGTCACGCAAAAAGCCATGCGTCCTGTGCGTGTCATCGAGCGGCTAGATCGCGACAGCTTCAAGCTTGAGTACATACCAGGCCGCGATGTGAGAAAACTAGCAGATGAGGCCGAGGATGAAGAGGCACGCACAAAACTAGCGAGACTATTTGAACGTCAGCTTGAAACGCTCAAAAACAATTTGCCCAATGGTCGAGACCTGCAAGTTGGAAATCATGGTTTTACTGTGATGGAAGCTTCCTACCGAGGCTCTGTCACCAGGGGCTTTCAAGATCTTGTGGTCGTCTTAAGGCGAAAAGAATTTCCGAGAGACCTCGTGCATCTTTGGATCAAACCAGAAAACGTCGTCGTCACACCAGATGGTGAATTCGTCATCATCGATCCAAGGTAATCAAGCGTTCGCCTAAAACGTCGCGCACGAGCCATACGTAAACACCGTTGGACCAGAGGAAGCCTTGTTGCGTGACGTACTTGTCACCTGTTTCGATCGGAGCATCAGCGCGAACGGCGTCGTACTTCTCTAAAATCACACCCGTGCGGGCATGAACGCGATCCACAGTCGCTACCCAGTTGTTCGCCACGCGGTTGGCGTCCTCAAGCAATCCATTTTTTCTTAGGCCTTCGACGGCAAACATCACGTGCGGCGCCCAAACATAGGGCGCATCCCACTGTTTTCCAGTTTGCGCTTCCGAACTCATAATGCCGCCAGCTTTTTCAAGTTTTGCTAGTGCGCTTTTCGCCGTCAGCTCGGCACTTTTACCATTGATGAGGTCAGCCCACAGGGGCGCGAACGTATCGGCCGTCACAACCGGTGACCGCCGATTTTCTGATAAGTGATAGTCGTAGTAAATGCCTGTCGCCGGATCGCGCATCAAGCGGTTCATTGTGTCTCTGCGGCGATCGGCTGCTTGATCATAGTAGCGGGCCTCATTCGATCGTCCCACAGTTCTCAGCATTTCTGCGATATCTCGTTCTGTTCGGTAAAGAATGGAATTCAGCAAAACAGGAGCGAACTGCGTCGCTTCCCCCTCAAACGCCACGGTAAAGTCTTTTCCACTTTCTGCCTCGGCGCGAACGTCGCGATAGGTTTTCCCGAGTGCGGCTTCGTTGTCGGCGGCGTGTCGCTCTGGACGAGGAACATTTTCAGCATCGAAATGCCGATTGAGACCAGTGACTGGATCAAGTCTTGTAGCGGGGTTCATCCAAAATTCTCGATAGTCTTTAATGACAGATGGCAATATTCGATTTGCTAGCCATTCTCGATTGGCTTCGGAAATTTTCGCACCATCTGTTAGTTTCAGATAGTCGTTAATCATCTTGGCAAGAACGGGTGGTTGCGATCGAGATCGGTAGTAGTCGCGATTTCCATTCGGCACGAGTCCGTAGTTGTCGATCATGAAAACGAAGTTTTCAATTTGTCCGCGCACCAAAGCGCCGCGGCCCATGCCGACCAAGGCGTGAACGGCGAAATAGCTGTCCCAGTAATACGCCTCTTGAAACCGCGCGCCCGGTATCATGACGGGGAAAGGAAGCGGGATCAGCGAACTCGAAGTCTTCGCAGGTGTGAGTCGCGCTAACTTTTCCCAGGTTCGTTCGATGTAATCGATGGTTGCGCGATGAACAGAGGTTGCCGGTCGCGTCCAGCGTGGCTGTACAAGGTGGCGTGGGGCCGGGCGAAGTTCCATTTTGCTAGAAAAAAGGTTTTGAATTCGAAAGCGAACGGCCGAAGCTTCGCCTTTTTCTTTTTCGATTTCATTTGCGCGGCGCTCGATTAGCGCCCTTTGAGCACGGGAGATCGTTTTGGGGACGAGATCTACGAGGGCCTTAAAGTCTTCAGCTAGCTTTAGATCCATGGCCCGCTGGATGATCGGGTCTGAAATCACGCTCGTTTGCCTATGTGGTTCGACGTGAGTGCGAACAAACGTCTCTTCACATATGGAGGCGAGGACGGCTGAGCCGGTAAAAAGGCAGACGGCTATCGAGAAAACGGAGAGTGTCAAAATACTAGGCGAGCGCCGCTGGCTGGCACCTAAAAGAAGCCTAAATGCTGATGTGGCGCGCTCGGGCCTTGTCGTTTGATTCACACAGCAAGACTATGCAAGACTTACGTCAATGAACCCCCGGTCCGTCGTAAAATTTCGAAATCGAAAGACGGTATCTCCATGTGAGGGGTGCCGATTGCACCTTGATCGTTGTATTTGTCGATTTATCCCTACGCTTGATTTGAAAACGAAGCTCACTCTTGTTGTGCACAATCGAGAATTGAAACGGACAACATCGACGGGGCACTTAGCAGTGAAAGCGCTTTTGAATTCAGAGCTTCATATTCGAGGCAAAGAAAATGAACCGCTTGATCTGTCGTCGATCCTAACTGATCAATACGAAACCTACGTCTTGTATCCGTCAGCTGATGCCGTCGCGATTGAGAGTCTTGTTCCCAAAAAGCCGGTTCAACTTGTCGTTTCTGATGGGAATTGGCGGCAGGCGGGAAAGCTTCATCGAAGGCAGCCAGAGCTAAAAGACTTACCTCGAGTGTGTATCACGACAAAAAACTCCTCTTCGCAGAACTTGCGCCATGAACACTTTGAAGAGGGGTATTCAACGTTGGAAGGCATCGCTCTTGCGTTTGGATTTTTTGAGGGAGCGATCGTGCGGGATCAATTGCTAGAGCTCTATCAACACAAATTAAAGGCCACGCTTCAAGGCAGGGGTACATGGCTGGACGTTTAACAATCACCGATATCGTCTATGTCGTGACAGAAATCTACCGGTAGCTTGCACGACTTGTACAACGGCGCCGCATCGGGTATGCTGTTGTGATGGTGATTTGGTTTTCTAACCGACAGATGAACCGGGCCGTTAAGGCCTACATTTCCTAAAGGCGACGAACGCTCTTTCGATCCCTATCTCGTCGCCTGATTACGTTCCCGAAAAAATTCACCCAAAAAACGAAAAACAAACTGAAAAATCGAGAAAGAGGAGTGTCGCGTGGAGCGTGCATTACCAGATATTTATATTTTGAAAGCGGACTACGAAAAACTCTCAAACCTTGCCGCAAATTCCGAATCCCGAACATCGGAACTTTTGGAAGCCGAACTTGATCGGGCCAAGATTCTAAGTGACGACGAGTTTAGTGAGTCCATTGTCAAAATGGGTTCTCTCGTTAAGTACAAAGATATGGAATCTGAAAAAGTTCTCGAAATCACATTGGTCTACCCGGAGGAGGCAAACCTTGAGGCAGGGCGTGTATCGATTCTCGCGCCGATTGGAATAGCCCTTTTGGGTTTAAAGGTGGGATCAGTGATCAGGTGGCCGATGCCTTCCGGTCACGAGAAAGAGCTAAAGGTGGTCGAGATTCTCTAGCTGAACTTGTTGGAAAGTTCCCGAGTTAAAAAGTCAGAGAAGGTTCGAATCAAGAGTGGCATTTCTTTTTGGTGGGGGACGAGGACCTGAACGGGTTCGAGGTCGCTTCCCCACGACTTCAACACATGAATCAGTTCACCGTTTGCGAGTCCCTTTTCGCAAATGAAGCGCGGGACAAAGCCGATGCCGTGTCCGAGAGCTATCATTTCTCGCATCGCTACGAAGTGATCAAATTTCAAATGTGGTTTTACTTTAACGGTGCGACGTTCTTTTGCCGACTTGAGGTTCCATTGAACTGCTTGAGCGCCGCTGACAAACGCCATTGTTTTTAAGTCGACCAAGTCATTGACTGAGATTGTCGTGCTTAGACTTTCTAAATACTTTTTGCTTGTGACGAGGATGAAGTCGATCCCTCCTGAGACGCGAGAAATCATTGTGCTGTCCTTTAGGCGGCCGATTCTTACCGCGACATCGATACGCTCTGAAACTAGATCTAGAATTTGATTCGTAAAGAGTAAGTCGAAGTTTACAGCTGGGTACTTGAGTTTGAATTGATCGATGATGTTAAGGAGGACGTAGGTACCAAGATCTTCAGGTGCGGTGAGGCGAATTGTTCCACTAAGTCCTCCGCTACGAGAGGTGATTTCAATATAGGCATTTGTGACTTCTTCGAGCGCGAGTTTTGACCTTTGGTAGAACTTCTGTCCAGCGGCAGTCAGTTGAAACTGACGGGTAGTGCGATAGATCAGCTGCACGCCGAGCTCGCTTTCAAGAAGCGCAAGATTGCGTGAGAGTTTGGACTTTGGAACCTGAAGCACTTGGGCTGCTTTGGAAATGCTCCCTGCATCGACGATTCGTAGGAAGGACTCAATTCGATTGAAATTCACGTTCACGTTGGTTGGCATATCTGTCAGCGTATCTCATTGTTCAAATAATTAGAACAGTGAATCGCATTTTTAGTATCTAAACAGGACAGCGAAAGCCGACGATACTTTCTCAAGTACGAAAACAATGAAAAGGAGAAAGTCATGAAAGTCACAACACTCACAAAAACCGCATTAGGTTTAACGGCGGCATTTTCGATTCTGGGGTCGATGGCTTCGGCTTCTGGACTTAAATATCAACCTGGTGATTATGCTGTCGATCCTATGCATTCGAAGATCGGCTTTGAAGTTCCTCACTTGGTGATCTCGACAGTGGAAGGTCGATTTTTGAAGTTCGAAGGAGAAGTGAAGCTGAGCGAATCGTTTGAAAAGTCGGTTGTAAATGCGTCGGCGGAGACGGGCTCGATCGACACCGGCGTCAAAGATCGGGATGACCACTTAAAGAGCGCTGATTTTTTTGATGCGGCAAAACATCCGCAGTTGAAACTGAAAAGCACAGCGATCAAGGGAAAACCTGAGTCATTCACTTTAACTGCGGACGTGACGATAAAGAACACCACTAAAAAAGTGACCTTCAATGGCAAATATCTTGGCACGGCAAAAGATGGCTACGGCAACGAAAAGGCCGCGTTTACTTTGAGTGCGAAAATCAATCGAAAGGACTTCGGATTGACGTGGAATCAGGCAGTCGAAGTCGGTCCAGTTGTTGGCGATCAGGTGACGTTAGAACTTAAAGTGCAAGCGGCAAAGAAAGTGGCACCAAAGACCACTCCGAAAGTTGCACATTCAAATCAGTAAACTTATTGGGAGAATGCCATGAACCGACGAATGCCGGTCCTTTTTGTCGGTCATGGATCGCCCCTGAATGCGATCGCGAACAATCGATACACTCAAAGTCTCAACAAACTTGGTTCAAGTCTTCCTCGTCCCGATGCGATTTTGGTGATCTCGGCGCACTGGCGATCGAATGGAACTTGGGTAACGGCGATGGAGCGGCCTAAAACTATCCACGACTTCTTTGGATTTCCAGAAGCACTGTTCAAAATTCAGTACCCGGCTCCGGGTGCTCCGATGCTTTCAAAGACTTTAGTTGAATCTGTCGAAATCACAAAAGTTCAAGAGGATCGGGCCCAATGGGGTCTCGATCATGGTACGTGGTCGGTGTTAAGGCACATGTATCCAGACGCAGAAATTCCTGTTTTGCAAATGAGCATGGACGTCAACGCCAGTCCTGATGTGCGAATGCAGATAGGAAGTGAGCTGGCGAAGCTTCGAACGCAAGGGGTGTTGATTCTGGGTAGCGGAAATGTCGTACATAATCTGCGAAAGATAGAATGGGGTCCTGAAGCAAAACCGTTAGATTGGGCGAGCGAGTTCAATGAATGGGTGAAGAATTCTCTTAAGGTTCGGGACTTGGATGCGTTGAAAACTGGGTGGCAGCAGCTGGCGTCAGGCCGATTGAGTTTGCCCACGGCTGAGCATTTCGATCCGCTTCTCTACATTCTTGGTGCCTCGGGAAATAAGGATGAGCTCAAGGTCGAGTTTGATGAAATTCAAAACGCTTCGATTTCGATGCTGACGGTTAGCTTTAGCTAGCACTAAGCTAAGAGAATGAAGAGCAGCATTTACAAAATCGCCGGATGTCTTGTGCTTTCGATGTTGGTCCTTCATGGCGGTTTAGAAGAAACCTCGGCAACTGGAGTTAAAAAAATGTCGGATAAAGTCTCTTCCGCGTCGCTAGCCGCTGAGATCGAGAAGCTTCCGGAAGTCGAATTTGATTCAGCGTGGGAATCCGATCCGATAAAGTTTAGAACTGAAATCAAGAACGTGCTCGCTGCGCGATCCATGGATGTCGATCGACCTTTTCGACGCACGGTTTGGTTCAATCAGCCTTCTCGCATTACTGGAAAAGCAAAGTACTACACACTTGTGATCTCATTTTCCCTTGGGAAGTCGCGTCGCCTTCAGGGCGATGACATTTTCCTAGCACTTCAAAAGAAAAAAGAATTTTCGAAAGATGAAATTGAATTTCTCAAAGAAGTTTTTTCGAAAAAACCTTGAATCAATTCGTTTTCAATCTGTGTCTCAAAATGAGATTGAAAAGAATCACTTTTTTTTCGGACGTACTCTCTTGATCCAAGTGCGCTAGAAAATTTGTGCGAATGAAACCTTGGCGGTATTCTGACATCACTTCCAAACAAAGGGTGTGTATGAGAAGAGATCTAGCGCTGTACACGTTTGCTGAGATGTCGATTGATTCTGGACTTTGCCCCTTAGCAGTTGGGATCATCCCCGCAGCACCACCAGGCCTCAAGTAAGCGGTTGATACCTGAAATAAATAGTCCGCTTCAAAAAACCGCAGCGGTCACTTGATAAAAGACATTCGAAACAGAAGATCAATCTAACAAAAGCCGTGCTCGAAGAGAGACCGGCTTTTTTTTTGGCTTTTTTTTGGCTTTTTTTATTCGGCATTGAAGACAACTTCCACTTTGATGCCTTCGGGATCTTCAAAAAACACTCCGTAGGTGTTTTCTCCTCCTGCACTTGGGAACTTATCTTGGTAAAGAAGCTTCGTGCCGCGGGCGCCGAGGGCTGCGGTCAGTCGATCGACTTGATTGCGGCTGCTGGCATGAAAGGCGAGATGATTGAGGCCGGGTTGTGCGCGATGGTAGGGGTGAGACTTAAACTTGTCCACGGCCTGCACAAAGACAAGGTAGGTAGAGCCAAGCTTGAGGCTGATCCCATCCGGCCAGGTTTGATAGATCTTGTAACCCAAGAGATCTAAAAACCAGGTCCAAAATTCTTTGGAACGGCTGAGATTCGAGCAATAAATTTCAACATGATGAAGTTTGCCGGCGTCACTCAGTGTGTTCGCGATGAGGGTTTGTTCTTCAATCTTTCCCATTTCAGGGTCAACAATGTCTTTCATGAATCGCGCAAAGAGTTCGCTGATCTTTGGATCTGCCTCCAGAGCTTCAAGGGCGACCTCAGGATCTGGTCCCCCGAAACGAAGGACCTCGGTTTTGAAAAGTGGATTTTCGAGATCTTGTAGAAATTGAATCTCAACATCTAAATGCTTACGGTAGACCTCAAGAACCTGTTCC
>JAXMMN010000347.1:0-1616 GCA_034366485.1 Bdellovibrionales bacterium | reverse complement strand
GAGTTTGCGGTGACCGCCTGAAATCCTTGGCGATCAAGAATTCGAAACAGGGCTGTTCGCAATGACGATTCGTCATCCACAACGAGTGCGCGAATTGGCTTTCCGCCCGCTTGAGCAAGTCGCGGGTTGGAACCGACGATTCCGCTGATGGAATTAATAGAGGGATCGAAGGTCGAGTGAGGTCCAAAACCTTGAGTAGACATCGCGACGCAGTCCTTTCGTCGGAATACATTTAAGTATCGAGAAGCGCGGGGACTGGAAATCCGCTCCAGTCAAGCGTCCGCCGCTTTTGCGCGTCTCATCTCTCATGCTAAGGACTCGGCGAAAGAGGTGTCAAATTTTCGCCGTCAAAGAATTGGTCTACGTCAGAAAACTGGTCCTATGGGCCAAGGACTTTTGTTAACGGTAGGGAAAGATTTGCCCGCTGGACCAGTTGTTCCTTGCCCATTTCGAATTGCTGGGTCGTGGTTTCTAGCTCCAGCCGTCCGCCGTGCTCGAGCAAGATTTGACGGGCGACGGTTAAATCTAGGCGATCACTGCGTTCATGGTGGTCGGTTGGGCTTCCGCTTAGAATTGGGATTGGTCCGATGACAACGGTTAGCTCATCGGAACTCTTTACGATTTTCAAACCTATCACGAGGTCTCGCAAGCTTCCTGACAACAACGTCAGTAAAATGGCGCGCACAGCTTGCGCCAAAAGATTGAACCGTCCTTGAATTGGCGCCTCCTCAAGATTTGACGGTTCGAGTTCAAGCTTGAAGCGAATGCCCTTTGATCTCGTTTGAAGTTCAGTGATCTTCATTGCCTGGCGAACGATTTCAATAAGGTCGTGCTCGTGGGCCTCGTCTTCATCTGCGCGTCGAGAAAAGCCTAAAAGATCGCGCACGATCTCGGCACAGCGCCGAGTGCCGTTTTCCATTTCGCGAAGTTCGGTTTCAAGATCCTCTTTTCCTTCGAACTTCAATGTCTTCATATCCATCAGGAGAAGTTGAATGTGGCTCAACATGCCGCCGATGGGATTGTTCAATTGGTGCGCAATGCTAGAACCGATCGTGCCAAGTTCGGCCATTTTTGATGACTCGACGATGCGCTTTTCAAATTGTACGGTGGTGGTGGCGTCGCGATAGAGGTGAACCAAAATGGCTTCGTCGCCTCGTTCGCCAAGGCTATGAGCCGCGGCTTCTGTCGTGAGTGGTCGCGAACTCACTTCACTGGTTACGTCTAGCGACGCATCCAACGAAATATTCTCAATGCGGAACTGAGCGGCTCGCGCGATCGATCCGCCGCCATGCTGTGAACGTCTGCGCTGGCGAAATCGACCGGAAGTATAGTCGGCCATGACGGGACATCCGCCACAAGCCGATTTGCGATCAAACACCGCCTCATAACAAGGGCGACCGACGACTTGTTCAGGAGCTCGGCCCTTTAGCAGCGCACGATTGCCTCTGACTAAACGAAGATTCTCATCTAAAACTGCGACCGGATGAGTGATCGCATTGAAGGTCTCTTCCCACTCGTGCTTAATTTGCTCCATCCGCTCAAGTGAGCGAAGTCTCGTCACGGCAAGTGTCACAGCTTCTGAAATCGGATTCAAGAAAGCGCGGTCATCGGACCGA
>JAXMMN010000346.1:0-1786 GCA_034366485.1 Bdellovibrionales bacterium | reverse complement strand
GAATATTCAAATACCGCAAACCAAAAGATGCTGGACAGAGAGAGAAGTAAAATCGCATTCAAAATTTTTTTCATAATTTTGTCGTTGGCTGCGGAGTTAAACCGGGTGTCGATAGTGGCGTTGGTGTTTCAAAGCGAGAGTCGTTCCAATTGCCGACGATCGCTCTTGCCTGCTTAATCCGTCTTGCCATCACTTCAGCCAAATCGATTTCAATTTGGCTCCAAGAACGCACAGGCATCAGAAACCAAAATATCAGCATGTTGTAGACGATAAAGGGATAACAGTCGTGCTGCATCTGAACATCAAACATAGAACCCTTAACGTTGGGGTGCGGCAGGATCCCTCGCTCATAAAGGTACTTTCCGGTCGTTCGGCTGCCAGGCACCACGTCACTGCTTAACGCAAAACCGTGACGATCTACCACTAACCGATCGACAAACTTCTGATCCGGCGGAACAGGAAACTCATAGACGGGACTTGAGAAACTTAAATCGCTTTCGCTGTAAAGTGCTTCGATTTGCTTGCGCACAATCGGCATGTGTCCCGGCAAATGAGTCAGCTCTTGAGTCATGCCGTCAAAAACTCCGATGACATTTTCTTCTTTCGACTCACGCAAGAGATTTGCGTAGCGGAGCGCCGCCAAATGCCAAGAGAGCGAACTGAACCCAGGCGTCACGAGGTTGAAAATGTGTTCCTTAAACAGTCGACGAACGTAGTCGAAAATCGAATCTCCATAGCTGAGCCAGCGGACCAGGCGATCCGTCGAAACAACAAAATGCCGAATCTCGACGGCCGGAAAGGCCTCACGCAATCTTCGAACATTTTCGTGAGGCAGAGGGCTTTTTGAGGTCGACGCTTCGACAAAGGTCAATAAATGAAGGCGCTGAACTTGTTCAGCCACGATTGCGGCCGCGCAAGTTGAATCAGTCCCTCCAGAAAAAAGAACGACTGCCGAACGAATCACCGGGGACCCTGCGCTTTATCTTCCGACTCGCGGTAAGGATTTTCTGTTTCCGTTTGCGCTAGAATGTAACGAGAGATCCGACCGAAGAGCCAGAACGGCGAATGAATAACGCCTGCGACAAAACTAAAGAACAGACCACGCAGCCGATATGGCATTACTAGCGAAAGCCCGATGACGATCATCGCAAAAAGAAATCGAACGGGTGCCATTGGCGACATTGAACCATTAAATTGAGTCTTTCGCCTCGGGTCAACCGTGGACATCGTTCGCGGCACGTTTACGCTCGAGGGAAACATGAGATGTACAACATGAGACTTTTAGGCGTCCTCAAAAATCCGACTCTCAAGCTTTTCAAGTGGAGCGTGATCCTGCTTGCCATGATCGCTGGTCCCCTCCTCGTCACGGAAGCTTGGTTCCGTTTCAAGGTCAGCCGCCTTCGTGCGCTCGACCAGCGCCCCCCCGTCGTCGAACTTTTCGTTCGCACCATGGACACCGTCGTTCAACCAAGAATTGATCGCGGTTGGGCACGCCCGCTCTCGGCGCGACCCAATATTTTTTCGCCGCCGCTGGATACCTACATCAATTCAGGCTTTGAAGATGAAACACGTCTTCGGCTGATTGCAGAAAAAATGCGCCTACCGCCATCGAGTAAGTGGAAAGTTCCTAACTTTCTTCGCAATCCCGCTGAGGACTCCGATCACGTGATCACGTCAAATTCATTGGGCTTTCGAAATCCGGAACGGCCGATCGCCAAAGACGACGGAACCTTTCGGATCATCGCGCTTGGTTCTTACCCAGTTTTTGGTCACGGCGTGAATGATG
>JAXMMN010000345.1:0-1689 GCA_034366485.1 Bdellovibrionales bacterium | reverse complement strand
GGGAATTTACCGATCTTAAGATCCGTGTATCCCGCCGCTTTCGCTTCGTCTTCGGTCATTCCAGCGGCTGCGATTTCCGGATCGACGAAGATAACCGACGGAACGGTTTTGACTTCGTAGGCACGCTTTTTACCTGCGATGATTTCAGCCACCATCACACCTTCATGCGACGCCTTGTGTGCCAGCATCGGCTGACAAGCAATATCGCCAATAGCGAAAATGTGCGGAACATTGGTACGGCGTTGAGCGTTTACTTTTACGAAACCTTTTTCATCGACGACAATTCCGACGCCCTTGATATTGGCCTGATCGCTGTTTGGCTTGCGACCAACCGTTACAAGAACCTTATCGGCTTTCAACGTCTGCTCTTTGCCACCAACTTCGACAGTGACTTCTACGCCCTTGCCAGACTTTTTCCATCCCTTGGCTTTCGCTTCGAGCATCACGTCGACGCCATTTTTTTTCAGTTTGCGAGCAACCACTTGTACGCATTCAGGATCGGCGAGACCGACCAACAAACCCTTGTTCGCTTCGACAACGGTTACTTTTGTCCCGAAGTTAGAAAGCATCGAGCCGATTTCAAGGCCGATGTAACCGCCACCAATGACGATCGCTGATTCTAACTTTTCGTCGAGCGCCAGGCCGCCGGTTGATGACAATACGTTTTGCTCATCAAAAGCAAAACCAGGAATTTCGATCGGACGCGAGCCTGTCGCGATCACAAAGTTTTTCGCTGTGACAGATTCAGACCCAGCTTTTGTTTTCACTGTCAGCTCGGTCGTCGATTTAAAAGACGCCTCGCCGCGAATGATCGTGACGGTGTTGCCTTTCAAAAGTTGTTCGACTCCGCCAGCCATGCGGTCGCAAACTGACTTCTTCCAAGTTTGCATCTGCTTCATGTCGACCTTCACTTTGCCCGGCAGTGAAAGACCCATTTCAGAAGCATTATGTTCCATTTTGTGTAGGAAGTGACCGGCCGTGATCAATGCTTTCGACGGAATGCAGCCGACGTTTAAGCAAACGCCCCCCATGTACTCGCGCTCGATGATTGCTGTTTTCAAACCCTGCTGAGCCGAACGAATTGCACAAACGTATCCACCGGGACCCGCGCCTACTACGACGACATCAAAATTCTGCGTTGCCATAAAAAAACTCCGTCCCTTGGTTACATCATGTCCAACATCAACACGCCTGGATTTTCAATGCGTGCGATGAAAGCTTTGAGGAAGTTAGCTGCCACAGCGCCATCGATCAAACGGTGGTCAGCAGTGATTGTGAAGCCCATTGTGCGAATAGAGTCGAGCGACATATTGCCCGCAGCATCGCGCTTGATCACAGGTTTTTCCTGGATCTTGTACATGCCCATGATCGCCACTTCAGGATGATTGATGATCGGTGTTGCATACTGCCCACCCACCGAACCAATGTTCGTGACGGTGATCGTTGCGCCCTTCATTTCATCCAATGCCAATTTTCCATCGCGCGCGCGTTTCGCTAGATCGTTGATCTCGCGCGAAAGTTGCAAAATGGTTTTGCTATCGGCGTTTTTGATAACTGGAACAAGAAGTCCATTCGGCGTATCCGCAGCGAACGCGACGTTGAAATATTTTTTGTAGACGATTTCCTGTGCCGCATCGTCGATCGAAGCGTTGAACATTGGGAATTCGCGAACGGTCGCAATCAATGCCT
>JAXMMN010000344.1:0-1410 GCA_034366485.1 Bdellovibrionales bacterium | reverse complement strand
TTAGCAGCACTTTCCAACAGCGCTTCGCCTTGAGTCTGGTGTACCTCGCGAAGCAACTTCAGGATCTGGCTAATCTTTGTGAAAAGCTCGAAATGGTAGATCGATGCTTTCGCGGGTTCTGCGTTCCATTGGGCTTCGATCGAAGCAAGCTGAATGTCGAGCGCTTGAAACTTGGAATCTTGGAGGGCCCACGCTTTCTTTCGATTTGCCGTCGAGTCGGACGACTGAACAGATCGAAACCAGCTGTTTGATTCTTGTAGGACTTTTGTGATCGTGTCGACGAACTGTCGGGCCTCTAAAATCTCTTCGTCAGCCCTTGCACGCAGCTTTTCATGATAGGTTTTTAGCGCCTGGTTGAAGTCCCCACTTCCAGCTGAGCCGAGAAAAAACGTGCGCTGGTGGAGGGCAGTTTGATCCGCCTCATTGAACAGAGTTACTTTATAGAGTCCTGGTAAGAAAGCTGCGGCGTCTTTCGCGTTTTCGCGGAGGCGGCCAGTTTTTGCGACACCGTTTTTTACGGTTACAGTGGTTTTCATCGAGTAGTAGAAACGACCGACCATGGACTCTGGAACACCGTCAATTTTCACCGTAATCTTAGCTCCATCAGCTAAGTTTGTTCCCACGATAAACATAGGCGTTTCGATCGAAGTGGTCGCGACGGCAATGGCGGCGGTCGGCCCCGAAAAAATCAGACTCTCGAGTACCGAGGCTTTCAGATTGCGAAAGTCATCAGGCGCAAGTTCTTGTCGGCTCAAGCCACGTGTGCCCGAGAACATTTGAAATACAAATGCACCGGCAAATAGAAGCGAGAGTGCAGCAGAAGCCGTCAGAAAGCGATGTTGTGCAATCCAAGATACGAGGATTTTTTTAAATGGCGTTTCCCCGGCTTCATCGGTCTCAGGCTGAGGGCTATTTGTAATCTTAGTGTTGTTGACCTGCGAATTCTTTTCGTTCCAGATGCCGATTTCAGCAGCTTCCTGGCGATTTGTGTCAGGGGTCTCTGTCGCAACAAATTCGGCGCCAGCCATTTCAAACCCTTGATTCAGTTTTTCTACGGCTTCGACGTCTTCGATAGATTGAACATCAAGGCGATAGGAATCAAAGCCAGGGACTGCTGCGATTGGCTTCCAGTCATCAAACCCTTGCGCCCAAACATAAACGGAATCAGGAAGCTCGCCATGATTGAGGCGTTTCGCGAGTTCGCTTGTCACAAACGGACCAAGCTGACGGTCGTCGTGAAAGACGAACCAAAGAGTGTCTTCTCCAAGGGGAAAGCGCGCTTCCATAGTCTTCATTCTGACGTGTGGAATGCGCGAATATAAGAGTCCAGGTGTACTTCCAGACCAGGATTCTTGCAGAGGCATCATGTGGGAACGGCCGTGCCGGACTGGCGAACCTGGACTATAGGTT
>JAXMMN010000343.1:0-1119 GCA_034366485.1 Bdellovibrionales bacterium | reverse complement strand
GAAGAGTTGATTTGGAATGCCGACCGACAGAAAAAACGTGACGTCGCTGTCAGCCAACTTGTCGAACTTGATCGAACTTGCGAATCGCTGTCGACCGAAGCGGTCGCTGGCAAAGCCGGTTCGTCTCCAAGTTTGTCGCCTAGAAAAGGTTGCGACGCTAAGGTCGTTGAAATTTCTAAGAAGCTTGGCGCTAAGCTCCACGCCTACTGGAAACGCGACAAGTTACCGGAAACGGCTGACCAAGCTCTCAAGGCCTATGAAGTCTATCTTGGCAACACTGTTTTGGTTGGTCACGAGGCTGCACAAGTTCGGTATGCGTATGCTGACTTGATGTTTGCACGCGCTCGGTTTCGCGAAGCAAGTGCCAACTATGCCTTGGTCAACGAAGAAGCTGAAAATGCAGCAGCGGTTAAGCGTGGTTTTAGTCTTATGAAGACGGATCCAAAGCTTGCTGTCGATGCTGCTTATGGTGCAGTTGTTGCGCTAGAAAAAGCCGTCGGCGATGGCGAATGGTCTGACGCAGATGAAGTTACGTTCGGAAAGCTGGGAGATCGTTATCTCTTGCGCGCGCCGAAAGGACCTTATGCCTTGGACGTGAGGTTCAAGCGTTCGTTTATTGCCTACGAAAAAGAGAAATTTGATGTCGCGGCAACGGGGTTTAAGGCGATTGGTTGGTCGAAGGAAAACCTTGATCATCCGAAAGTCATGAAGGCACAAGATCTCTACCTCGATATTTTGAATATCCGAAAAGACTATACCGGTCTTAAGGACGCAGCCCATTTACTTCTCGCGATGGGGCCAGCTGCCCAAGACGAAAAAGGAAAAGCGCGTTCCGAGCAGCTAACGAAGATCCGACGCGAAGCCTGGTTTGCCGAAGTGGGCGAACTTGAACAGAAAGCGAAGAAAAACGACGAACTGTTCAAAGCTGTTGAAATGTACCGAAGCTTCGCTTTGGAAAACCGCACCTCCGAACTTGCGCCTCGCGCTTGGTGGAATGCGAGCCAGATTCTGTTTAGAACTTCAAAAGCTTCCGAGGGTGCATCCATGTGCGCTCAAATGCACAAAAACTTCCCTGGTTCTGTAAACAGCAAAGAATGTTTGCAGCAAGCGGTTCAGACC
>JAXMMN010000342.1:0-7107 GCA_034366485.1 Bdellovibrionales bacterium | reverse complement strand
CACAAAACTGACAACATACTATGCTTGCGACGCGTTTAGTTACTCGCCGTTGGTCAAGTCTGATGCGTCTTGAATCGATACGCTAAAATCATCAATTCGAATGCGTCGATCCTAAAGCCCGATTCTTCAGGCCCCGATGAGATCAATGACTAGGTTTATTGAACGTTGGGGGCAGGCATGGACCAAAATCGAGATGACCACAATCAAAAGGTGGAAGCGGCGGCTGAAGGGCTGAATCGCGCTCCACTTATAAAGCGATTTGGATTTCTTTTGTTGGTCGCATCTGTGTCGACCACTCTTTTCTTTAACAACTGCGATGGCGGTTTTAAATACGATGCAACCAATGGCTCGCTTTCAAGTTTAGGTGGCGACGGTACTCAGCCCTCGGGGGATTTAAAGGTCACCACCTTTAATCCGGCGGGGATGGTGGTTCCTGACGGGCAATCATTTGAAGGCGGTGTTGAATACCGGCTTGTCGCAACAGCTGATGGGATCGAGACAGCGACACTTGCATGGCAATTGACCGAGAACACTGGGAACTGTGTGATGAGAAACGGTTCGGGCCCTGAAACACGTTACGTGCAGTGTGATCGATCGGGTCGAGTTTCTGTTCAAGCAGCCGCGGACTTTCCAGGTGGACGTCGGGCGGTTGCCTCGGTCCCTCGCACAACGGCAGATCTCATAGCGGACTCGTGTGGTGCTAGTACTGCTGACCGCGTGGTCTTCCGGATTCCTGCAGGAACGGGAACAAGCCCTTGGAATTCTTCTACCGCACCGGTACTCGCATTTGTCGGACAGACGGTGCGGATTTGTAATAATGATTCGCGCGGACATCGTCTTCACACAGGCGGTAACCCTTGTCCTCACCAAGGCAACACCATGATGAACGGTCAGTTCTACGACTGTTCAATTAGCAGCACAGCAGGTGCAAACGCGACGACCGGGATCGTCGGCGGTACATACGATCATGATATCGGTACCAACGCAGCCTTTTATGTACGAGTCCTCAGCGGTCAGGTGCTCTATGCAGATGCATCGCAATCGACGACCGCGCAGTCCTGTGCGAGCTGCCACAATGGAATCGCGAATTCGACAAGACGCGGACGTAGCTTTGAGCAAATCAAAGCGGCGATCGCAACAGTACCAGAAATGGCCGGGTATCAAACGTTATTAACCGACGATGAAATTCGCGCGATTGCATATGCGCTTCGGTAGTGTGTTTCAGTTTGATACAGAGTGTATTTTTTCGAGAGACCTTCCGCAAAGTTGTGGGATTCTAGTTTCAGTGGGGGACGAAAGTCCTAGGGGGCGAAAGTGAAAAATGTAGAGCGGAATCGCAAAACATTGCGGTCGTTGCGCCTTGGCGCTCCATTCTTTATTTTGGCTACTGTCCTTGTCATGTCATTTCAGAACTGCGACGGCGGTTTCCACTACGATCCAAACTCTGGAGAGTTAAATAGTCTCGGTGGCGGTGGCGTCGGAGATGATGCATTCAAGTTAACAACCCGAAACTCATTCAATGTTGTCGTACCTGAGGGTCAATCGCTTGAGGGTGGAGTTGAATACAAAATCGAAGCAACCGGTTCTTCATTGGGCGGAGCGACGCTCATGTGGGCCATGCCGAGCAACTCAGGTAATTGTGTGTTGAAGTCCGGAACTTCACCGTCGGTTCGCTTCGTTCAGTGTGATCGTGCGGGATCAGTTCGTGTGCAAGTGACGGCGATTTTAGAAGATGGATCTACGAGCATATTGACGACAGAACGCACGACCGCGGCATTGATCGTTGATCTTTGCGGAACCTCCAATTCGACCCGCACCAACTTCCGCATTGCGCCGGGAACCGGTGCGAACCCGTGGAATACGGCCGCGTCACCAGTTGTTGTTTTCGTTGGACAAACCCTTCGCGTCTGTAATGACGATTCGGTCAATCACCAATTGACGACGGGCGGGGCAGGTTGCGCCAACCAAGGTGCACCGATGGCCAATGGGCAGATTTATGATTGCGTGATTGCAAATCGCAACAACATCAACGCGACGACTGGCAACTACAATGGTTTCTTTGATACGATTGCTGGAACAAACGCGGTGTTTTACGTTCGTCCCTTCGATGGAGGCGCCCTGTACGCCGACGGCACGAAGTCGACCAATGGTCAGTCTTGCGCCAGCTGCCACGGAGGTCTTGCGGCGTCGGCGAAGCGCGGTTCTTCGTTTAACGCGATTAAAAATGCGATCACTGCGAACCGCGGTAACATGGGGACGCTTTATAACGGTCGATTGACCGACGACGAGATCCGGGCGATTTCTTTCTCGCTCAATCGTCCATAAAATTTCGTCGCACAGTGTAAGCCACGATTCTTTTGCTCGTGGCTTTTGATTTTGACCGAATTGTTCGAGACCATCAAAGGATGAACGTTAAGAACGCCCCGAGGTCCAATCGGACGAGTTTCCGTCACTTTGTTATTTTCTTAAGCCTATTCGCTTTTGTTGCCGCCTTTTTCGGCGAGCTCGACGACAGCGAGGCACGCCGCAAGCGGCGTCGTCGGGTGAAGCGCCAAAAGGTGATCAATGAGAAAAATCTTTTTGAGCGAATTGGCGGTAAAGACGCGATTGGCAAGGCCGTGGACGAGTGGATGCGGTTGGCTTTAGCGGACACAGCTCTTGGAAGTCGTGTTCAAGTTCTGGCGGAAAAGCCAGCGGAGTTAGCTAAAACGCGTAAACGGCTTCAGGACGAGCTCTGCGAGCTTGCCGATGGGCCGTGTCCACAGCAGCCCGAGAGCGAGTGGGTTTCAATTCGCACGAAGTTAAAGTTAGATGAGTCCAACACAGTCGCCTTCACCTCGCTTTTGTCGGACGCAATGTTGGCTCGCGGCTTCGGCGAACGTGAGCGAAATGAACTTCTCGGTCGTCTGGGTACTGTCGAGCCATTGGCAGTCAGTGAAGCCACTGGTCCCGCGTCCGAACGTCGAGGCGGCAACCGCTGATGGTCGCAGTCAAGATTGTTTCATTTTTGATGATTTTAGTACCTTCGGCAGTCTGTGCTGCCGAGCCTCCCGTCAAAGAAATCCAAAAGTTTTCCGAATCTCCTCGGAAAAATACTTCGGATCCGGCAATGGTCGAAATCGCAAATCTTGGTCGGCAAGTTTCGAAGCTGCAGAAACAAATTGCCGACCTAAATCAAGCGGCCTTCGATGCGGGAGACCGATCGCAAAAGATTTTTTTGAAAGTGGCCGAGCTTCGATTTGCTGGCGTAAGCAGAACCGTGAAACAAGCCGAACTCGAGCTTGAAGCTTCCCGTCTTGAAGGCGAGGCGATGGCACTGGATAAAAAAATCAGCGAAACGCAGACGAAGGCACTATTGAAGATTCGAGCCGAGATGGCAGAAAAATCCGCTGGGTTGCGTTTAAGGGCGACGGAAGCGCGAGCACAAGCCGGTGCGCTTTCAATTGAGAACTCGGAAGCACAAATGAAAATGGATCGCTTGTTCAGTGATGCCCATCGAGAAAGCGTTGCCGCTGCAAAAGCTCGCGTTTCAGTTGCCGAGAACGAGCGAAAAGTGATTCTCCTTGAGAGCAAAATGCATGAACTCGCCAATCAGTCTCAGGCAAAACCGAACAACCAAAATGCGCGTTAAGCTGCATTCAAAGGCTTCGCCAGCGACGTTGTGTCTGGCGAGTCAAAGTCTCGCTCGTCGACGACTTGTTAAGAAGCTTCTGCGGTCAGGTTTTACAAACTATCGATTAAAGGTCGTGAAGTCGTTGGCAGACGAAAGGGCTGAAGAGCGAAAGTTTCGACGAGAATTCAATTTGGGAAAGCAAATCACCCGTCGCGACGCAAAAAAAATGGCGCAGCGATTGGCCGATGTGAAACGTGCGCAGGCCATAGTTCCACGAAATCCCGATACAGCTTTCGAAGCTAGCCTTGTCATTGGCTGCGATCAGCTTTTGTTTTTTCCTCAGGAAAAAGACGGACGTGGAGTTGTGCTAGGAAAACCGGGCACGCATTCTCGCGCACGAACAATGTTGCGAAAACTTTCGGGCCGCAAAGCTTACCTCATCACAGCGATGTCGATCAGTCGCGGCCACAAGATTCGAAGTTTCACCCAGGTCATTGAATTGCAGTTTGCGATGCTTTCGAGGGCGGAAATTGAAGAAGTGTTATTACTCGATCGGCCCTACGGAGCGGCAGGAAGCTTCCTGTTTGAGGCCCATGGAGCCAATCTGTTTGAATCTGTGAAGAGCGATGACCCAACGGGAATTCAGGGGATTTCGGTGATGCGACTGCGGAGGGTGCTTACGGGCGCCTATTTATTCAGCACATAGTTCAACCATGTAATATTCATAGGGCGCATAACAAGTTCCCGAACCCGAATTGGTCGTTTGAGTCGAACCACGTTAACTATGTCTTCATGAAAAACGCTCTAATTTCAAAAGTTGCCGTCGCCACTGCCCTGATCCTGCTGGCCCTTCCATTCGGAGCCATCGCGCACGCCGACCGCGTCGACAGCGAATCTCGCCCTTGGGTTGAAGCCGTTCGCCAAGCCGTTCGAGCCGACGTAGTGGTTTTTGAGACTGTCGATCCGGTTTCAAACCTCGTCGCGCCTCAGGCTCGTATCCGCTTAGAGGAAATCAGTTTTGATCAGGCTCAGATCTGGGCCGACACTATTCTTGAAGGCGAATATTTGGCCGAATCTGAAGTTCGAGTGGATGCGATCGAAATTGCTCGCGCCGGCGAACAGTTCCTCGGTTACCGCATTACCTATTCGTCGGTTGCTTACGAGACTATGGATTGTGATTCTTCCCGTCATCTGGACGCTTGCGTTGCTGGGCGAATTGTCGAATCGACTTTCGTGTCACCAAATCTTGAATCCTGGATCCGAGATGATCGTCACTTTGCAGAGTTTTTTGCCAACTAAGATAGAATTTCTCGCACGATCCAAATAAAACTAAGCTAAACTCGAAACCGCTATGATGGCGGTTTTTCCGTTTTTTCTTCTCCTCCTGTTTCCCTTCTTTGCGTTGCTTGCGCTGCGCTTTGGTGGTCTTTGGCTGCTGGCGGCTCCGCTATTTGCTTTTGTCGCGATGCCTGCCATCGACTTTCTCTTGGACATCTTTAAACGCCCTGAAGCCACTAGGCTTTCTGTCAGCCCCAATGGAGAGAAGTTGGCAGATGCACTTTTGCATACCTACCTCCTGATCCAGCTTCTGCTTTTAGCCGCTGGGGTCTTTTATTTTCCCGACGTGTTTCGCGAGCGAGGGGCCCTAGAAGCGGCAGGACTCGTACTAACGTTCGGAATTATGACGGGCGGAATTGGGATCACAATCGCGCACGAGCTTGTTCATCGGAGAGAGGCTCATTCTTACTGGAGCGGGGTCTTGTTACTGTGCTCGGTCCTCTATGGGCACTTTGCGATTGAACATGTGCTTGGACACCATTCACACGTTGGCACTCGCCAAGACCCAGCGACGGCAAGGCGTGGGGAGAATGTATGGTTCTTTGCTGTAAGATCCGTTTTTATGGGCGTCCTCTCAGCGAATGCGATCGAGCGATTGCGACTCAGTCGTTTGGGAAAGACTTGGTGGTCGTTACAAAATCGAGTTCTTAAAATCTGGGCAGTGACTCTAAGTATGGTGGCAGTCGCGAGTCTTTTGAGTGGAGCGGCCGGCGTCTTGTTTTTGGTGCTCCAGGCGATGATCGCGGTGCTTCTCCTGGAGTTCATCAACTATGTTGAGCACTACGGCTTAGAACGAAAGATTCTCGAAAATGGGAAACCCGAGCCGGTTCAACTTTGGCATAGCTGGGACTCTCACTCGCGGCTGAGTGGATGGGTTTTGATCCATCTTTCTCGCCACGCAGATCACCATAAATATCCAGCGCGGCCTTTTACAAAGCTAGAAGGTTCGAAAAGCAGCCCACTTTTACCAGCAAGCTATCCAGCCTGTGTTCTGCTTGCGACCTTGCCGCCACTTTGGTACCGAGTGATGCATCCCCGGTTAGATAGTTAGAAGGACGTGATAGATGAAGAATTGGACGAAGACTGCGCACTCTGGCACTCCGCTGACTTTGCAGAATGTTGATGTTTGGACGGCCGACCGAGTTCGAAAAAACTATGACATCACTGTCACAAACGGTTTTGTGACAGATCTCCGGCCGGCTGTGAATCCGACCCCAAGAACCAGAAGAATTGTTGTGATGCCTTCGGCTGTCGATACGCAAGTGCACTTGCGAACTCCTGGGCAATGGGACAAAGAAACTCCGGAAACTGGTTTGCACGCAGCCTTGAAGGGCGGCGTTGGTTCTTTGTTGACGATGCCGAACACAAAGCCTGTTCTCGACTCTGTCGAGGCATTGAAGCTTGCAGAAAGTCAGATTGCTGCGGCTGAGCTTCGCTACGGGATTCGCGTCATGTATTCCGTCGCTGGTACGATTGGCCAACAGGGAAAGACAGTCGCGCCAATCGAAGATCTCGTTTCGAAAGGTGCTTGTGCGATTACCGACGATGGAAGAGGAATTTCAGACGATCAAGTTCAGCTTCAAGTTTTTGAAGCTGCAGCGCGATCGGGTGCGCCATTTCTGCAGCACGCAGAAACATTAGGCGCAGAGGGACCGCTTGCAGATGGGCCTGTCCCTCGATCGTTGGGATTAAAACCCTATGGCGCCCATCATGAAACGGACATGGTCGCACGTGATCTGAAGTTGCTCGAAAAAGTTCCGAATGCGAGGTACCATTTGCTTCACACTTCGGCGGCAGGATCGCTGCCGCTTGTTCATGAAGCAAAAAAGAAGGGCCTTCGTGTAACAGCCGAGGTGTCGCCCCATCACCTGTTTTTTTCTAGCGATGAAATCGACGCGCAGAACAAATCATTTAAAATGAATCCGCCAATTCGTTCGGGCCAAGACCGCGAGGCTTTGATCGATGCACTTCGTGATGGTTTGATCGATTGGGTGGCGACCGACCATGCGCCACACGAAGCAGCAACCAAGCAAAAACCCTTCGCAGAAGCATCGTTTGGAACTTTGGGATTGGAAACGATGGTTCCGGTTGTTTTGGACCTGGTAGCAAAAGGACGTTTATCTGCCACACGAGCCGTGCAGGTCGTTTCGACGGCG
>JAXMMN010000341.1:0-1621 GCA_034366485.1 Bdellovibrionales bacterium | reverse complement strand
TTTGAAGTATTATAGGACATTTTTAGCGTAACTTTAGAATCAGCTTGGTTCGCACTTATATAGTCGTTCCCAGCGCTATTCAGGCGAATGAAAGTTGCGGTCACATTAAAGGTCTGGTGTTCAGAAATTTTTCCGATTTCGGACGCGAGTAGCTTTTCACGATCATAGTTAATCGAGGCGGCGTAATTATCCCACACAAAGAAATCAGCCAAGTATGGTTCTCGATTTACTACAAATTCAGCCCATTGCTGTCGATAAGCTAAAATTATCCCGCCATTCTGACTGTTTACCTCTACGCAATTGGCCGGTGCCAACATGCCACAAACTTCGCGGACTTCCTCAGGAAACGCGTACAGCAACGCCACTGCTGTTCTTGCATCATTTTGGCGGTCATAGTACGAAGTAACTAGTTCGCCGCTAGGCACATTGAGCACTTCGCTATTCCATCTTGTCGTGTGACCTTTGCATTCAAGTTGGTACCGTTCGCCGGGGCGCACATTGAATCGCTCATCGATTGTTCTTACGTAGTTTTCATCTAGGACAGTTTGAACACCTTGTTTGTAGAGGCTAGATCCGGTGCCATTGGCGCCGAGATTGTCGGTTTCCTTCAGCGTATTTTGATACAATCCGCTGGATGAAAGTGAACTGAACGGTGACTGATATTGTGCGATGAAACAGGGCTTGCCGTTGATTAGGCACTCATTCGGGTTTGAATTCGACGTAGATATTGATTCAGATTGTATAGACATGAAGCTCATTTTGTTCGACGAACTCGTCGAAAAAGTAGCCGCAGGAATGTCCTCAAAAATCACAGAAGTGTTTCCCGCGTCTTCGGCGGCCGATTTTGGCGAAATAATGTATGTCTCCGTGATGTCATTTCTAGCACTCACAAGTCCGGATACGGTTTTTCCCGATTGAGAACCAGAAACTCGAATTAGTGAATTCGGTAGATCATCGATTTCGAGAGGGGTATCGGTTAGGGTTACGGTCTTCGAAATCCGGTTTTCCGATTCGGCAATCAAAAGTGAAATGTCTGGAAGTGCTCCGTCTTTTTTGAGAATTACCCGACTTGTTCTGAATACTTGGTCCGGTGCGGTGGCACCGATCATTTCTTGATCGACTAATGCAGATACACGAATTTGAAATGGCAAATTTGGATCGAAATTTGTCTGGAGTAATGCATTGGTTGGAAGAGAAACAACCCCATTTTGAATATCGAGCTCAGTAAATATTTTTTCAAATCCCGATTGAGTGAATTCCATCTCTGCAATTCCAAGAGCTGTTGTCTCAGCGTCTTTAATTTTCACTTGAATCAAAGGATTGGACATTGAGTGAGAGCCTTTGGCTGCGCTCAATACCAATGCGCAGTTGCTATCTGTTTCGGACCGAATGCAGGCATCTTCACGATGCGAAATCGTTATTGTTTTAGTGCGGCTTATTCCTAGCTCATCATCGAATGTTGCTGTCACGGAATGTGCGCCTGCTTCAAAGTATTTGTAATTAAAGTTTGGTCCCACTTCTGTAAAGCCATCGCTTGTAGTCCACGACACGTTTCTACTTTCCACGTAGTATTCGCCGCTTTTTAGTTTGAATTCGACTGAAGCTGGAAGAGTGGGAAGAT
>JAXMMN010000340.1:0-1291 GCA_034366485.1 Bdellovibrionales bacterium | reverse complement strand
TGGAGACTATGTCTTGAAGGATCTTGTGAAAGTCATATCCACGAAACTTATTCGAGCGGATGACTTCCTCGCAAGATACGGCGGGGAAGAATTTGTCGTTATCTTGTTCGGTTCGAACCTTCAGCAAGCTGTCGAAATTGGTGAACGTCTTCGGTTAACAATTGAATCGCACACCTTTGTTTACAACGGACACACGATTCCGGTGACGATCTCGGTTGGCGTCGCTGCCAAGCAGCCAGAGATGTCCACATGGGAAGAGCTATTCGCCGTTGCTGACACGGCGGTTTACGCTTCCAAACGAAGTGGCCGTAACCGCGTCACATCGGCGTAGCCGCCGAAACAAATTGTCCTTCACAGGTTTTTACTGACGCCGGCAAACTGTCGGCTTTGGCTTCAGTCGTACTGACTGGAGGTTCTGCATTTTGTGCTGGCATGAACGTCGCCGCGACAAGATTTTGCAGACGTACGTTTTCCCCTCCGGATGTGACCATTCTAATTTGGGCGAGATCGAAATCAGTTTTGTAAAACCCTGGATTTCTAAACGCCTCAACCATCAGAGTTAAAACTTGTCCCTCGGCTTTTGCCCGCTCTGCCATTTGGCCAATGGCTTTACCCGTTGCCGACGGCCCCGCCTCTTTGATTTTGTCGTAGATCGCGACCGCCATCGCTCGACTTCCTGGATCAGAATTTAGAAGAAACTCGAAATCAAGATGCACCTTGATGGCGTGTGATTTGCCATCGCGCCCGTCGTACTGAAGGACAATTCCATTATTGATATAGGTAAGATCAATAGTCCCTGATGGATTCAGGGCCACAGGCGCTTTCGTACCTGTATTCGGATCGATCGCGTACTCAGTTGCGATCTGGAGATTCGCCGTCGCGCCATACGATCCTTCTAGGCCCAGGACGCTGATTGCGACCAATACAAAAAGACTCAAGAGATTTTTATTCTGTGACATTCGTTGCTCCCTCTTTACGCGACTTCGCTAAGCCGCGATCCCTCTGCTGCCTATATAGAGCGAATCCGGCGAATTGAAACTCGATTTTCGCAAGCCTATAGCTTTGACTCGATCGCAGAAGAGAAACCGACAAGGGGTATTAGTAATTGTTTGGAGCAAAGTGCGCCCACCTTTTCGACACTCCCTGAGAAGAGTTCATTGTGCAGGGATGTTATGTCCTAACAGAACGCTAACGAATCTTACGTTTTCTGTTCCAGTTCGTTTTTATCCGATCGCCAGTTCACTGAGGAACTTCTGGACGAAGTGACAGAACCTGGCACCTCAAATGCTAT
>JAXMMN010000339.1:0-1566 GCA_034366485.1 Bdellovibrionales bacterium | reverse complement strand
TCGATTCAACTCAGCCATTTTCGCAAACGAGCGCCTAAGAAAAGCCATGAACTGTAGTCCCAAAGTGCCAGCCAAACAGATTTGCGACGTCAGTATCAAGCCGTTAACTGCGCCGCAGTCCGATTCCGCACTTCACGGCGGCGACAGCGGTCGCGACGCCGGCCGAGGCACCGCTAAGTAATTACCGAGTAGAAAAAACACGTTCACCCACGTGATCCTATTTTGGACCAGCATAGTATGCTCACTTTTAATGTAAGCGTTCTCACGTTGCTGACTGTTGACCGATGCACGCAAAGGGCCTACTCGGCTAGGCATGCAACTCTCAATTTTCGTTATTCTTCTTTTGTCTTTTCTCGCAAGCGGCCTCTTCCTGTTTTTTCTTCCTAGAAAACACGAAACCGTCAAAGTAACTGTCGCGGCCGTGCTGCTTCCGGCAACTTTTGTTCTTGTGTACTTGCTGTTCAAGTTTGACGAGTTCGGTCTTCTCACTTTAGTGGCCATTTTCAGCGCTTGCGCTGCGATCATCGGCTCAACTTCCGCAGCCGCTTTGGTCGCAATCCTTAAGCGCAAAACGGGAGCCCAAAAGGAACATTGACCTTCGGCCACATCGGGATTGAGGTTACTAGTATGGGCGTCATTCGACTTGAGACCTTTATTCGTGCACCGATCGAGCGCTGTTTCGATCTAAGTCGAAGCGTTGATTTGCATATTCTTTCCACTGCTCAAACTAACGAACGCGCCATCGACGGAGTCACATCGGGCCTCATGAAGTTAGGCGACGTCGTAACTTGGGAAGCGCGGCACTTTGGTGTCAAACAAAAGCTGACGGTCAAAATTGTCACGTTCGAAAAGCCACTTCATTTTCGAGATTCGCAAGTGAAAGGAATTTTTCACTCCTTTGATCACGATCACCACTTTGAAACAAAAGATGACGGAACGCTGATGACCGACGTGTTTCGTTTCACCTGCCCATTCAGCATTCTCGGAAAGATTGCGGACCCGGTCGTCAAACTTCACCTCAAGAACTTTTTAGAAACTCGAAATCAAACGATCAAAAAGGTCGCCGAGGGAAATGACTGGAAACGCCTGATCGTCTCAAAATGATCCTAACTCGATATATTGTGAAGAGACCGTCACAGTTTTAAAGTTTCGAATTCCGCGTGATCTAGTAGAGGCATGGCATCGCTTCGCGCACTTCTCCCTTATTTCACTTTCGCACTGCTTGGCGGTGCCGTGACTGGCTGCTCGGACGCTGAATTCGAAACTGCAAAATCCAACGTCGAAGGACTCGCAACCCACGACGGTACGCCAATCGTCTGCGATCCCTTTGACCCCAGCAATGTCGTTTCGCCCATCAGCGGACTCAACGGGACTATTCACTCTTGGCCTTCTGCAAATAAGTCGAAGCCGAATTCGAGTCTCGATCTCATACGGCTCGGCTACAAAGTCGACGCAGACTTGTTTCTCAACAAGGTCGATGTTCCGACAAGAATGTTCGATACCGGGTTTACCTCTGCCGACGGACAGGCTCTTTTAAATGAAGACGATACATTGCTGACCGAATGG
>JAXMMN010000338.1:0-3585 GCA_034366485.1 Bdellovibrionales bacterium | reverse complement strand
ACAAGGTTGGGATCCAAATACTGCGGTTCCACGTAAGGATTCGTAAGCTGATTTGATTGCTGATTTGATTTCGGCAACAGGTTTGTTGCCGAACTCAGTTCTGATTAGAAAAGTAAAATTAGAGAAATAAGAGAAAATAATGAGACACAATGCAAGAGTAAAACATTTCGGTCGCAAGTCTGGTCCACGGAAGGCTCTTTTCCGCGGTCTCGTGAACTCCTTGGTTGAGCACGGTCGTATCAAAACGACTTTGGCAAAAGCGAAGGAGCTTCGTCGACACGTTGAAAAAGCGATCACGGTTGGCAAGAAGCAGTCGCTTCACGCGCGTCGACTTCTTTTGTCGCGTTACCCAAATGAAAAAGTTGTTTCTTTGATCATGTCGGAGCTCGCACCACGTTTTCAAGACCGCGAAGGTGGATACACACGCATCTTGAAGCTTGGACAGCGCCCGGGTGATGCTGCAGAAATGGCCTTCATTCAGTTCGTCGACTTCAAAGCGGGTGAAACTAAGCCTGAAACTGAAGTTCAGAAGAAAGCGGCTAAGAAGGTTAAGCGAGTGGCTGCGAAAGCAGTTGCGACGAAGAAGAAACATGTACGTAAGACGCAACGTGCGGCTCGTGCGGTTCTTCGTAAGAGTAAGAAGTAGACCAGAGTCTGCAACAATGACTTCCCAGTCATTGTTACTGAGCCGCGATTCGAGTCACTGTACAGTGGCTCGGCGTAACGGCGAAAGATCCTTGTTTCGAAATGATAGATTTCTGAAAAGGCCGGTTTCACTGGCCTTTTTTTTTGCCTGCGTGTTTTATGTGTGTTCGGTGCGGGTGTGGTTCGAATTTTCGAGGAGTTGAGAGTGTCACCAAAGCTGAAGTGGGGAGCGGGCCTAGTCTTATTTCTTGGCCTCTTGGTGGTTAGCTGGTTTGCATTGAATAAGCGCTACGATGCGGATGTGACGCCCGAGTCGTACTCCTATGTTGAGCGCTTTGAAAAAGAGGGCATTCCTGCGATTCAGGCAATTGAGTTAGATGGTGGAGCCTTTGATTTGTCGAAGGTCAAAGAACCAGTCGTTATCGTTAACTTTTGGGCGTCTTGGTGTAATCCGTGTGTCGAAGAGTTCCCATCTATGTTGAAGCTAGTTGAGGCGCTAAAGGGGCAAGTGGCCGTTGTCGCGATCTCGATGGATGATGAGGAGAAAGACCTCATCGCATTTGCGAAGCTGTTCAATGTTCCCCGAGCGGGTTTTTATGTTGCCTGGGACAAAGATAAAAAAGTTATGGCGGATTACGGCGTCGGTAAACTTCCGGAGAGTTACATTGTTGGTCCTAAGCGAAAGTTAGTTCGCAAGGTGCTTGGCATCGAAAACTGGGCTTCCGAAAATGCGATCGCGTACTTTAGTGAGTTGGCAAAGGACACGGCCGTCGATCGCAAGGCAGTGGATGACAAATCCGCGTCTCAATAGGTTATACGAAGCCACGGGCGACGTTAGACCAAATCGCGTGAAATAGAAATTTCGGGAATCGTGTTTTTCGAGCCGTCTCGAAGTGACGTGTAGGCAGGCGACATGATTTCAATGCCCGCTTTTTGAAAGCTAATTTGAATTGCGGTGTGAAGCTCCGAATAGGTCTGCTGCATGCTGTTGGCATTACGAGTATAGGCATTGAGCTCGTAATGAACGTAATAGTCGTTCAATGCGGTTTGAAAGACGAACGGCTTTGGTTCCTTAAGTACGTCAGTACACGAGCCTGCGGCATCTATGAGCGCCTTATGAACCTGCGGCCATGGAGTGTCGTACCCGATCGTGACCGTGGTATTTAGAATCAGACCTAGATCCTCGGCCATCGCGCTATAGTTGATGATGTGGGTCCCAAGAATGAGCGAATTTGGGATCGTAACATCCACGTTTTTGATAGTTCGAATTCGAGTCACAAGTAGTGACTTCTCTACAACGTCACCCACGGTGTCGACGATTTTTACTCGATCACCGATTTTGAAGGGGCGCATGTAGGTCATCACGACGCCCGCAATAGTATTTGAAATTGCCGAAGTTGACCCAAGAGAGACGAGGACTCCGAGAAAAACTGAAATCCCCTGGAAGGCCGGCGAGTTTGAGCCAGGTACGTAGGGGAAACACATGACAACTGCGAGCAGGATCACGAAAATTCGTGCGATTTGGTAAGTTGGCCGGGCCCAGTCCTGATGAAACCCCGTAAATTGAAGTCTGCCGGTTTCGATCGCAACGAAAAAAAATCGAATTGCCTTTAGGAGGTAGCGGGCAAAGACGATGATTGCGACGATGAAAAAGAGATTGGGAACGACACTTGTGATTCCACTCCATAGCCATTTCACGGGCTCGACGATCATGGAGAATATCTTGTCGGCCCAACCTTGTGTCCAAGAGAAAAAGCTAAGTACGACTGGGATGTAGATATACGTTAGGAAAAGAGTCGATACGATGGACGCAGAGTCGACGATGAAGCCAGCAACCTGGTTGATGGCTGCTCTATCTATGACTTTCGAGCGAAGTAAAAAATTAAAGCGACTTTGTTCAAGATGCCGCGAGCTTTCTATGAAGAGTTTTGTCCGGCCATTTATTCGCCAGACCAGCCGGACGAGAAGAATGAACAGCGCGGTTACAGCGACAGCAGCGATCGAGCTTACAAGAAGTGTCTCTTGTCGGTCGAGATGAAGCCCAAAGTCCCAGAGATCGGACACGAGATTCGACGCTGATGAAAGTTCTGGCGATGAATCTGGCGCTAAGGGCTGTTGATTGGCTGACACCACCTAGAAGCCGAGTCGTTTTTTAAGCTCATCGGCAGCTTTTTGGGCCTCATTCTGAAGCTTCGACTTTTGATCGTTCAGCGCTTGGTTTTTTCGTTTCTCTAGTTCGCCTTTGAGCTCATTCACAGCAGCTTCTTTTCCGTTCAGAAGTTTCGTGATGTCACCTTGGCTTGATGAGAATTCCCCCAGAAGTTTGCTTTTCTCTGCACCAATGGAATCGTCGATCATTTTTTGAAGCTTGCCTTTGGCTTCATTGATTTTCACTTGAAGTTGCTTTTCAAAGCCCGCCTGCAGTTCTTGGCCAAGATTGGAATCAAAGTCGAAAGAAAGCGAGGTCCATGAGCCACTGACTCCCGCGTTGAGTGTGACTTTCGGTAGATCGCCCATGATATTTTTTAGGATCTCGTCGACCATCGGCGCTTTGGCGCTTACATCGTATGCGATTTTATCGAATGTGGATTGAATCTTCATCGAAACCTGCTGATTGCGGAGCTCAGCTTTCAGTTGAGTGGAGCCGATGGCCTCTTTGAATCCAAGTGTCACCTCTTCGCTTTGGATCAGCTTTTGTTCGGTGATTGGATAGCTGGCAACTTTTAGGTCTAAAGTTTCAACGGGCTCTTCTGTGCGGTGATCAATCGTAACAAGACCTTTCACGCCTTCGATTTTTGACGATGGGAAGCGGCCTTCGAACGAAAGTGTCATTGGAAGTCCAAGCATTGGTGGATCATCGGTAAGATTTTTGAGCTCACCTTTGATGTCGCCAGATGGACCATCGGGTGATTCTTTCGATGAGATCGTCGCCTTTTTTAA
>JAXMMN010000337.1:0-2462 GCA_034366485.1 Bdellovibrionales bacterium | reverse complement strand
CCATTCTAAGAGATCCTGAACTGTGAACAGCCCTAGGTCCTTAAATCGCTCGCCCAACTTTGGTCCGACTCCTTTGATAAACTGAATGGGAGTGTCGAACTTTAATACCGCCATACCAAATAACTAGCCTTGTTGAGACAGTCTCTGCAAGCAGGGCTTGGAGAGTTACGAATTGCTTGGCACACTATTAAGGTATGTCAAACAGCAGTGACGATCGTGGTTCTAGCTCAAACTCGAACCTGTCTCATCCTGAGGCAGTTGCTCCGGCGCTTTCCAAAGCCCTCGGCACTGCACCATCGGCCGCAGGTAAGTTCAAAATCCGCGTCAATTCGCTGATTCCCGATCGCGCCACGACGTTCGATACCTTCATCATGATCAACGGCAAAATGATTCTCTATCTACGTGCCGGAGACTCGTTGAATGCGCGAAAGATTCAGCACCTCGAACGTGCCGACGTGTTCTACGTCCCAGATGAACAGCGAAGTTTCTTTAAGAGCTATATTTTCGACCGTATGAACGAGTCGGCGTTGGACATGAAAACCAAAGCCAACATCCTTCGCGAATCGAGCATGACGCTCGCCGAAGAGATTTTTGAAAAAGAAGATGTCGAAGAAGCGCTGGCCGATTCACGAGAACTGATCACGAACTTTGTCGACTTCATGGACAAAGAACCGCAGGCCATGGCTCACCTCGTAGGTCTGTCGTCACATGACTTTTACACGTACAACCATTCTTTGGATGTCGCCATTTACTCGCTTGGTCTTGGACAAGTGCTTGGATACAAAGGCGAAGAGATTCAAGAGCTTGGTCGCGGTGCTTTGTTTCACGATATCGGCAAACGACACGTGAAGGCCGAGATCATTTGCAAACAGGGTCCATTGGATGATGTCGAGTGGGCGCAAATGCAAAAGCATCCTCAGTACGGCCTTAAAATTTTAAACGAGTACGGCGTCAGCGAAGCGATGAAAGCTTGCTGCTTTGAGCACCACGAATCGTTCCTCGGTAACGGCTATCCACAGCAGCTTCCTGGAAATGAAATTCACCCAATGGCGCGGATCGTGGCGATTACCGACACCTACGATGCACTCACGACGAAACGCTCTTACAATGATCCGATGTCGCCAGTTTCGGCCGTTGAATTTATGTCGACGAAGCTTGCCGGAAAATACGATCCCGACATGATCAAAGCGCTGAATTCCATTCTGTTTAAAATTCGCGCCGCCAGCTGACGCTAGCTCTGCACTTCAACTATTTCATTTTCTTAGGAGATCGTTGTAGCCGCCGGCGTAGCACGCGGTATCGACAAAGCCCATTGCCCGAAGGGCCATTGTGACGGCAGCACTTGCAACGCCGTCATTGTCGACCACGACAATTCGATGATCACGCCGAAACCCGATCGAAGCGAGACGCTCGCCAATTTCTGGGAGCGGCTTCATGTCGGTATCGAAAAACTCTTTCCACGGGATATTCATCGCATCAAAGTTCGGAATCGATCGCGACCGAAGTCCCCCGGATTTCCCTAGGTATTCTTTTGCAGATCGTACATCGATAATTCGGTAGATTTTAGGTGTACCGCCTTGAAAGCCCCAGGCTTTTTCGACCGCTCGATTTTCAAAGGCACCCAAAACTTCGGCTCGCGTCGCGATCAAGGAACTTTCTAAAGTCGGCTTCCAAACCGGTTTTGCGTCCGTCGCACTTTCCTTTGGAAGGGTCTCTTTCGGAAATTCCTTGGTGTCTTCAAATTCCGAGCGAGCCATCTCTGGAAGCGCTTCCGTGGTTACCCGCGACTTCACCGCTCCAAATCGAGCGAATTGCACGTTCTCGACACCGAGGTAAGCAAGAAGCCAAGCCACGCGGCCCTCTTCGCCCTGCCCATCGGGTCCAAGGCCAAACACGACAACTTTTGATTCCGGAGAAATTCCCATTCGCGCTAGTCGTCGTGCGGCTGCAAAAGAATCCTTCTGTGGCCATCCACGGGACATCGGATCTCGTTCCGAAAAATCAATCCAGTTGATATTGAGGGAACGTGGAATTCTCGCCATCGAGTATTCGAAAGCTGGGCGCGCATCCAGAATAACCGTCGACTCATCAAGAAGGACAGGCCGCATAAGCGCCGGCGCAGCGCCGAACCCACGCGTTGAAGTTTCCGTCACAACGGTGGGCTTCGTGACACACCCAATAGCAAGCGCCGCCAAAATAGGCGCGGCCAAAAAGAGAACAGAAAGTTGGCGCAGTTCCATCGCGACCTCCCTCACCTAAAGTGACTATCTCAACTAAAGTACAAGGCTCGACTACTTAATCTTCATCGTCGGAAACAAAATGATATCGCGAATCGACGGGCGATCCGTGAGTAACATTACAATCCGCTCCATACCAACACCCACGCCCCCAGTCGGTGGCATTCCAGTGTCGATCGCGTGCAAGAAATCCGCATCCATCGGCTGAGCTTCCTCATCGACTTT
>JAXMMN010000336.1:0-3669 GCA_034366485.1 Bdellovibrionales bacterium | reverse complement strand
CTACGATTTCACAATTCGCCGGTTTCTGCCACGGGATTGCGCGCTGCGGAAACAAGAGGGCTTTCTGGAATCGCCTCAAGATCGAGTTCAATGTCGGCATCTAGGCGCTTTTGAAGCTGAAGACGAAGATCTTTTCTTAGTTCGACCAATTCAGTAGCCGCAACTTCCGATGCTGCGGCAAGTTCGCGAACGGCTGGTTCATGTTGTAGGTCACCGGCTTGCGCGCTTGGGGCAAACAGGACGACAAAAGCAAACCACACGATCGCCATCCAAACGGTTGTGCCCAAGAGATCGCTGAGCAGTCCGAAGTGCCGGTTCATGCGTCGTTCAAAACTTAGATTTTTGAGCTGTTTGTTCATATCGCCTCCGTTACCTAAGACGGGACGAGTGACGAAAAGGGTTAGCTGCCAGCCAGGATGTGGAAAAGGTTTCTCGGTTGCCAACCTGGTTTCAGCTTTATTTAGAACTGAACTATTCCTTGGTGTCGTCGACGACATGCCGGATGTTTTTACGACTATCGATGATCCAAACATCCAAAGTTTCATCGCTATCCAGATTGACTGCCGAAATCAGTTCGAACTGGCTATTGCTCACGGAGCATCTGTTGTCACAATAGCGCTCATACTTTGCGAGAGAGGCACGGCGAGAATAGTCGTCGTATTGATAGACGGTTTCACCGTCGTCATCTTTCAATTCAGTAAAGGCATCGGAATTCGAGCGCGAGGGGTCTTCGTTTGGATTGAGTCCGCCACTTGGCGTGTGGGGTTCTAAAAAACCAAAGCGCGCTTTGATTGTTCCCTCGGCCGGCAAATATCCGATGTGCCCTAAATCAGAGGAGTAGCGATCGTACTCAGCAAAGTAAGCAGCTTGCGCGGTGTAGATTCCAGACAGAGTGGCTCGAATGGACTTTCTTCGTTCAACGATCTCTTGTTCGGTGAGTGGCTTAAGTGTCGGTGTGCTGTTGCTTGATTCAATTGATTCTCGAGGCACCGGGGCGGCAGAGGGCGCTGTCAGTGGTTCTTGCGGTGGAGCTTGCGCAGCGAGAGGCGGCTCGGACTGAGCGGTCAATGCATCGGTCTGCTGCTCAGCGGTTGACCCATCTTCGGGCTTGTTGGTGCTTGTTGGCTTAAGAAGAAACCAAAGGCCGATCGCGATTAAGATAGTGATAATTGCAGTCTGGATTCGCTTCATTTTCGTTTCTTAACCACGCTCATTAAACTCGCCGCCTTTTCCGCTAGAAGGCGGGAAGAGTTCACTGATGTTCCGAGTGCTAGGGCAACAGCCATACGTCGAAAGGGGCGAGCATCAGGTTTTCCGAACACGCGAACATCAACATTCTTCAAGGCCAATGCTTTTTCAACGCCTGTCACTTCCGCTTGCGCAAAATCCTTCTTCGACAAAACGACCGCAGAAGCACTTGGCCCCCGGTACTTTATTTCAGGAATTGGAAGACCGAGAATAGCGCGCGCATGAAGGTCAAATTCGGAAAGATCTTGTGAGATCAACGTGACCATCCCGGTGTCGTGAGGCCGAGGGGAAAGTTCCGAGAAGTAAACCTCGCCGTTTCTTCCGATAAAAAATTCGACGCCAAAAAGGCCGGCACCGCCAAGGCGATCCGTCACTTTCTTTGCTATGACTTGTGCCTTCTTTAGCTGCGATGAACTCAGGCGAGCAGGAAGCCAGGACTCCTGATAGTCGCCCCGTTCTTGCCGGTGGCCGATAGGCTTCACAAACGTGGTTTTTCCATCTCGACTGCGGATTGTAAGAAGCGTGATCTCAAGATCGAAAGGGATAAATTCTTCGACGATAACTCGCATCTTATCGCCGCGCATACCCTCGCACGCGTATCGCCATGCTTTTTCAATTTCGCTTGATCGTCGCACGACAGATTGCCCTTTTCCGGAGGAAGACATCACGGGTTTTACGACGTTCGGAAAGCCGATCTTATGACATGCGGTTGCGAGTTCTTCTGCTGATTCTGCATAGAGGTACTTCGCTGTCTTTAGCTTCAGCTCTTTCGCGGCGACATCGCGGATGGCATTTCGATTCATCGTCAAGTGAGCCGCTTCGGCGGTCGGGATGACTGTGAGTCCGCGGGTTTCAAGCTCGATTAGTTTTTCTGTTCGAATGGCTTCAATTTCTGGAACTATGATGTCGGGCTGGTGTTTTTTGACGATTGCCTCGAGCGCATCGCCATCAAGCATGTTTACGACCTCAAAGCTGTCGGCCACTTGCATGGCTGGGGCGCCGGCGTAGCGGTCGACTGCAATCACGGTTTGCCCAAGTCTTTTAAGTGAGATCGTCAGTTCTTTGCCGAGCTCGCCAGAGCCCAGCAGCATGATTTTAGATTGCCGAAATTTCATCTCGCCATATTGATCTGGCTTACGATCAAATTCAAGTACGAGGTGTCGCGCAGGCCTGAACCTTTTTTCGAAGATTCGGCTTACTTTCAAAGAGCTTTAAAAGCTCGGTGCGACTTTTTGGAAACTGCATGGTCTGAATCGTGTGTTTATAAAGCGCCTCGTTTAGCTTTTTTCCATCGGGATCGAGGCCCGACACGACGCTTATTTCTTCGCCCTGAACCCACACGGCCGTTAACCGGTGCCGTTCGGAGTAGGGTTTGGCCGACGGCGAAAAGTTTCTTAGGACCTCTGTAGGTCGAGCGCGCGTGATGCAATTGAGGGTGTCGGGCTCGAGACCACTGGCCAAAAGGATTTCGTTCGCGTCCGATAAAATCATCGCAAGCAAATCGCCGCGGTAGTACGCGAATATCTCGGAAGGCAGAATACGACGTTCAAAGAAGCCGGCATTGAGCGCCGGCAAGAGTTCGTCGAAGGTCTTTAGCAGTTCCTGATCTGCCGCGCTCTCGCCCTCTTCGACGAAGAGGTCCCAGTCCGCATGCGAAAGTTCGTGAAAGATTGTCGACGCTGCCGTCGATGAAGCGCTTCCGGTGGCTTGGTGGATTTCCAATAGCGTACGAATTCGCATACCGCCACTCGTGCCGTCGGAAATCGTCATTTCTGGCTGCAAAATGAGCGTGTTGAGCCAATCGTTGTAGGCGGCTGCCGCGTCGGCCGCCACTATTCCCCATCGCTGAAGATAGGACGGATGAGCGACGAACGTTTTGCTGGCCGCCAAGTGAAGCCTTGGTGCATACACTCCGACTCGCGAAGAAATGGAGTTCAGGTACTGCTCGGCCGCATGGAGATCGGCCGCGGCCGTCGCCGGGCTGGCCGACTGGGCACTGTTTGAAAGAGCTTGAACTACTATTAATAGAAGAACGGCAAAGCCGTGGCGTATTGAAGTCATCCCTATTCCCCCTCAGAAACGAGACAGACTGTGACGTAGCCCGGGTTCCAAGTGCCGTCACTTAACACGACGCTAGGGCAGATTTTGCATGGGACAAGGACGGGAAACGGGGTTTTCGCATCAGAGTCTTTGACCTTTCTCCAATATCAGTCCATGGTGGCCGCAGTTTAAGCCTCCAAAGGCTCTTTCGGGGTCGGTTATCCGACATTGCAAACGCGACATATTCGTAGCGGAAAAAGAGTTCGGGGGTTTTTTAGCGGCCATATTGTTGCCGCAAGGAAGGATCCCCGTGTCTCAGTCAACTGACGACATCCAAACGGATGTCTCGGAAATGTCTCCTATTGCCAATTCGTCTGAAGT
>JAXMMN010000335.1:0-1665 GCA_034366485.1 Bdellovibrionales bacterium | reverse complement strand
TCAAACCATGAAAACTGTGTGTTGAGGGATCCCAAGGTTTTGCCAAACTTGGAAAATTGGAGCGGGTGATCGGGCTCGAACCGACGACCTATACCTTGGCAAGGTATCGCTCTAGCCAACTGAGCTACACCCGCGCTCCGCGAAATGAGCGATCAAGGTATTGGTTAGGTGGGGGCTCTGTCAATGCCTCTTCCGGGGAATTGTGAGAAATGCTGCCGTCGGCGGCCTGGAAATGCCTAATACTTCAGCCGGTTTACCGGCCCATTTAAGTTAGGCAACGAGCCACGGGGGCTAAGTTCGCGCGCTGACTTTACTGTTTCGGTAGAGGTTTATGTACTGGAGCCCTGAAATCAGGCTCAGAATTCCGCTGATCCACAAGAGACCGTGTCCAATTGTTTGTGTGGAAATGTTGTAGAGGGGGCCTAGCGAGTCGCTGACAAGCGGAACCTCGATTAGCACGGCGGGGATCGCCACCATTTGAACGGCGGTTTTCCACTTTCCCGTGGCTTTGGCGTCAATAATCAAGCGATCAGCAGCCGCAATCGATCGAATGCCGCCTATGAGAATATCGCGACCTAAAATGATGATAACAAGAACGGGATGGACCGCTCCGCTTGGAATGAGCAAGATCAAAATAGTGGAAACTAAAATCTTATCCGCAATTGGATCCATGAACTTACCCATGGTCGTCTGGGCGTGGAACTTTCTAGCGAAATATCCGTCGAGCCAATCGGTGATTGCTGCAACGATGAAGATTGCAGCAGCAATCCATCCAGCCGCTCGTTTTTCTAGAGTCAGCATCACCACGGTCATCGGAATGCAGGCCACCATCCGTGACCACGTCAGCCACATTGGGAGTTCACGTTTCCAATGTGGGATCACGGACTTTTGTTGGTCTGGTGCAAGGCTATTCATTTCAACGTTCCCCATCCTCGGCCGAGCGAATCACCAAAGGCGTAGCCTCGTCAACGTGCGACGCAAATCTTTTGATCCTAAAGCAGTGAAGGCCGGAGGCCGCAACGTACCACGCTACATTGGGGTACTGCTCGTTGCGGGCTTCGCATCTGGTTCGGCATCTCCAGCGGCGGGTGCTCGCCCGTTGATAGAGCTTCCACCCGCATTTTGGAAGGCAAAACCTTATCTTCAGAAGCGCCTTAACGAGGAACAGGCAGTCCTTGTTTCTGTTCGCACCGAAGATGGTAGAATCGATCCCGAGGCAGATCGTTTGGTGATGAGTGGAGTTGGTTGGGTGAAGCAAGCCCCAGCCGAGGTGTTTGCTCGGACTCAAGATTTCGAGCGACTCAAAGAGATCAGCGAACATTTTAGAGAAGTGAAGTACGAGAGCAAAACCGAGAGGCTGTTTATCGTGTCTCAAGCGCTTGGGTATCAGGCTCGAATGCTTTTTCAGCTGAAATTCGACAGAGCCGAACGAAAAATTCATTTTGAAGTGATCGACGGTCACTTCTTGGGTTTGCGGGGTTTGGTCGAAATGGCTTCAATCGGTGATTCTAAAATCAAAGACCGGGATCGAGTGACAGAGCTTTCGATTTTAATGGCTCACGAAGCGCGCACACTTCCTGTGCCGAAAATATTAATTGGCTTTGCTCTTGAGGTGATCGCGAAAAACGTCGCCGTAAAAATGCGGCGTCACCTAGAAACCCCCAA
>JAXMMN010000334.1:0-6093 GCA_034366485.1 Bdellovibrionales bacterium | reverse complement strand
CGCAGAATTCAAAGCGTAAACTGGGTAGAGGATGACGGTGTTGGCGGTATTAACTAGGCTCTGCCCGCAGCCTTTAAAGACTCGCCATAAGCTTGCGCCGTAGGAACCCGCTGGACTACGTGAAGACCCAGCATTTGTAGACGACCCGCTAGCAGCAGACATGACTTCCGACGCCGGCATACGACTGAATCGCACTTCCTTTGTCGCAATCGAGTAAGTCGCTTGAAATCTTTTGATGAGTGAACTGACTTCTTTTTTTTCAAAACCGGCAAAGAACAGCGCGAATGGTTTTCCGCGAACTTCTAATTGTACTCCGAACCCTTCTTGATGCGTTTGCAGTTTGCCGGTTTGCTCGGGATTCAACCTCAGCCGAGAATCAACCAACAAAAATCGCGGAGGCCGAAGGACCTTGGCCGCCACTCCAAAATCCTCAATGAACATTGTTTCCGAAGCAATCGATTCACCCAAAGTTTCGCGTTCAACTTTGACATCGAGCGCAGCCCATCCCGATAGCTCGCGAACCGCGAGATCAATCGCTTCTTTAGATTCAGATGAAAGGTTGTTCTGGAAGTATCGCTGTTTGGATTCTAACGAACCTGCCGAGCTTTGAAGAGTGAAGCAGTGAAGAGAGCCAAAGAGAAGAAGAGCAATGACAAGTCGCTTTGCCATGATGAAACCTCGTGTTTCCATCATGCCATAGAGCAATCGTTAAGGGATTGTTGGGGAAAAAATTAACAGAGTTCGTTTCAATTTGAAACGAACTCTGTTTGCGGCGGACTGTTAGTTGGCAGGTAGTACATCGCAAATGCGGTACCGACCTTGCGCAAGCATTTCGCTCCAGGCGGCCGATTGCGTCGCGCCGACGCCGTAACCGACATACAAAATCCCGCGAGGGAATATCGATAAGTTGGTGTCAACAAACACGGCACCGGAAATTCCACCCGCCGCAAGACTGGTCAATCCCTCTAGCGCTTTAAAGTTTGCGTCTTGCCCATCGTGCTTCGTCCAATTGGCACCATCAAATGACCACCACGCCTGCTCGTTCGGATCAAAACCTGCAACGAAATACCTTCCGGCGGCACCGGCATGTGACGGCGCTGGAATTATTTTTCCATCCATCGAATAGCTTGAAAGCATTCGTTTTGTGACCGTGCAATCCATTTGCTCCGAAGTCGGCACTGTTCCAATTGCCGTCGCTGTCACGCGCACGTTCTTCACACCAGTGTAATTGTCGGCATCTGTGATTTGAACATTGTAGTTGCCGCTTGAAACGACTGATGTGTATCGATAGACGACCCCAAGAGTACGACTGCTGGTCACGATTTGATCAAGACCATTTTCAAATCTGACGTGGTCACCCGGACCTGAAATCGTAAGACGGAATGGCGGTCGTCCTTGGCGTATGCTGATCGTCTGCTTCACATCACCCGTTTGAATTTGTTTCGTCGGTGCAGACAGTGTCGTATCAATGATCGGGACAACAGTACTCAAGAAGGCACAAGTCGCAGCAGGAGTCGATTGCACAACTCGCATACCAGTTGCGCCATCACAGCGGAATGTGGCCCTACCGACGACGTTTGCGATCGTACTTGTCAGTTCCCGAACCTCACCGGCGACCATAAATGGCGCGGGCGCAGAACAGTTCGGCCCTCCTACCGTCCACAATTGACTGCTTGTTGCCGCACAACTTAACGAACCTCCTGGAGGCGGTGTTGGTGTTGGCGCCGGAGTCGGTGTAGCGGCAACCATATCTGCCGGTGCAGGACAGTTTTTTGCTATGCTCGACCAAACACCACCCGCAGCACAGACGGCCGAATACGAACCGCCGTTGGTAACACCGGCTGAAACTCGATTGGGACTTGGGAATGCAGTACTCCAAGTGGCAACACATGTATTGCGATTGCCAATGTTGTTCGGTGTCGACATGAATGTATCTGATCCACTTGGACACATCGCCGTACCTGCAGGGGGCGTTGGCGTCGGAGTCGGATTAGCTGGTGCAGGACAAGATTGCTGAATGTCTGTGAACGTGCCATCAGCTTGGCAAATTGCAGATGTCGTCCCACCATTTGTGACAGTAGCGACTACTCGAACAGTCGGGTTCGGCATTGCATCGGCCCAAGTCGCAATACAAGTTGTTCGCATTCCAGCGCTGTTGGGAGCTGACTGATAGTTCAATGATCCTGCCACACAAATTTTTGGCGAAGGAGTCGGCGTTGGCGCACCCAAAACAGCACAAGTTTTTTCTCTGAATGCTGTCTGTCCTTCAGGTACTGAAAGGCCCATGGACGAACACTGTCGTACTTGACTACGGCATGTCTGCCCAGCAGGAACAGTGCTAGTTTCATAAAACGTTTCCGAGTACGCATAAGTCACTTTTGCAGTGCCATCGACGCAACTCGTATCGCACGTCAATTTTTCACCAGTGCCAGATAGCACTCCGTTGTCACAGTTGCGAACCTTCGTCATACAGGTTCGGTATCCATTGCTTGCGGTCGTCTCTGGCTCATAAACCGCGATAAAACTTCCATGCGGAATCACACGTGAACCAAGGCTGCAAGATGCCTTTCCAACGGGACTTTCCGGCGGTCCATAAACACTCTGCAAAACTGAAACGTCCTGCACCGAAGGCCTCGCAACAGTGCTGTCCATTCCGCGCTTCGCATTTTGCCTCTGTCCGCCTGTACCCCAATGTTCTTTTTTAATCGCCAATGTTGATGTCCCAGAAAGAAAACCCGCATTCAGCTCGCCCTGCGCTGGGTACATCATCATCGAACCAAAATCAAAATTTAGATCCGGGATTACACCAGTAAAGGACTGGAGTCGTAGGTATTCCGCGCGCTCATTTGGCGGCATCCTAGGGGAAACAATTAAGTAGTCGCCTGCATCTGCACGTTGATGCTCATGCAAAAGCCCAAGAACGTGACCAAATTCATGAAGAACGAGCCCACGATCGTTGACGGACCTTTCACGTATCGCCATCCAAGGTCGAATAAGAGGAATGCCTGCGTTGTCCAAGGTACCTGGTCCACCGATCCTCGCACAACTCACCATTGTGCCTTGTCCGCACCAAAGTTGATCTTCATTCGACAAAACAAAGGCAGTCAGTTGATTGTCGATAAACGACGTCGGAGCATCAGGACTGATGACACATCGAACGTTCGCGACTTTTGCTACAGTGTCACAGGCCGTCAGAACCGCAGTTCTAAAGGCCTCGTATTCTGCAGTTGTTGTTTCTCGCATAGATACTAGAGACGAGATTCCACCATTTATTTGGCTTCTGAAAATCTGACGGGGGATCGAAATTGGAACTATTCCGCCGGGCCAACTTTTCAATGTTGAAGGCAGTTGTCCAAAGGTATTCACAGAACCAGCCACTTTCGGTGCACGCAATTCATTGTATACATTTTGTGGCAGAACCATATCGCCGAGAATGACATGGGCCCCGTCTTCATATTTTGTAATTGGCGGTTCAATCTCTAGCTGCGCCAGAGAATCGAGATTTGAATTCAGAACTTCAAAACCCGGCCCGCAGTTTTGAAAGAGCAGAATTCCAACCAAACAGGCCCCAACTGTGAGACCGGTCAATCGCTGCTGTCGGTATTTCTTGTTGCGTAGCCATGCTGAAAACGACATGTCTTATCCCCCACTTCTCAGCAGTTTACGCAAAAGTGGAGATATTTAAACAATCTATGAATGAATAATTTGATTTAAATTGAGGGTGTACCAATTCGAGATTCTGCCTGAACCTTTGACACCCTTAAAATTTAGGAATTTCGAGTTTCTTACCGACGAAAAGCGTCGATTGTTTTTTAATGCGATTGTGCGTCGCAAGTTCTCGAACAGACACGCCATACTTCTTCGCAATTAGAGCGAGATTCTCGCCTCTTCGGACAACGTGAAACTGACGAGTCGCTTGTGCATTTCGTCGTTTCGCCGCATCTTTAAGCTTCGCTTCTGCTCTCATCTCCGCTTTTGAAACCGTGCGCGATCGAGCCGCTACCTTTGTTGATTGCGGCTTTCCTTTAATCACGGTGTTCGATGGTTCTCGTCGATCGCGGGATTCGAGTTGCGATGACTTCGCCGGGCCCAATGTTGCCACATTTTCACTGGGAACTCGCAAACGCTTACCAACAGAAAGTATCGAGCGAGCTGACATCCGATTGAGTTGCAAAATTTTCGTCTGGCTGACGTTGAACTTACGCGCAATCGAACTGATCGTGTCACCGCGACGCACGCGGTAGTACGAATAGTCATCTTCAGCAATGTAACGTGTGCTCAAGTTCGCACCTGCATTTGCCGCCGCTGCCAAGGCTTTTTCTTCAGTTCCCTTCGGGACACGCAGAACAAGCTTGTCACCGCTCTTAGGCATTGGCGCAACGCCACGCTTGTAAGCAGGGTTTAAATCACGAAGATCGTCGTACTCTAAACCCATCTCTGTCGCCAACCGGCGAATGTCGATGGGGCTCGCAAAACTGACGGTCGAAAATTCCAATGGGGGCATGTACTCCACATCAGTGAAGCCATACTTTGCCGGCTCTTTACCAATCAACCGTGCCGCCAAAAACTTTGGTACGTAGTCGACCGTTTCTTGCGGAAGCCTGCGCTCACGAGCAAGTTTCCAGAAATCGCGCGTCTTGTTTCGCATCACAAGACCTTTCACGCGGTTCTCACCAACGTTGTACGACGCGATTGCCAAGTACCAAGCACCGAATAAGTTGTAGAGGCCCTTAAAGTAGTCGGCCGCCGCTACAGTCGAACGTTCGAAGTCGCGACGTTCATCGACAAACGAATCGATTCGAAGACGGTACTGCTTTCCTGTTCCACGAATGAACTGCCAGTATCCGACCGCACTTGCCGTACTGTGAGCCGTTGATGAAAAGCCTGATTCGATCAACGCAATATAAATCAAATCTTCTGGAAGACCTTCTTTACGAAGAATTTCCTTCATGATCGGCGCATAGCGCGTGCTTCGAGAAAGATAGCGCTCCATGTGGGGGCGCCCTGGCCCTTGGAAGTAATCGATCCACTTCAAAACCATGCGATTAACTTCCAACGGAATGCCCAGCAAATCGGCGCCGGAATCCGAAAGGTCATTGTTCGCAACACCATCGGCACCAGACGCCCCACTTGACGAGCTTCCGCCCGAAGTAGAGACACCAGCAGATCCGCCTCCCTCAAGCCTCACAGCTTGAGTCGCGCACGCCGACAGAGTCGAAAGTGACAAGATTGGTAAAAGAATCCACCGCGTGAAGCTCGCAGATTCGGGACTTGTATTTAGACGCACGTGATCAGATTTCTTCATACCGTTCTTTCACCGTAACGGTGCCTTACGGGATGCGCAACCAAAACACACCTGACACTTGCCTGAGGTCTCGGCAAATCTACTTATTTTCGGCGCTAGACGATGGTCGAGGTGTTCCGGAGATACCCTTCCATAGCGGTTCCTGTGCCTCGACAGCGCCGCTTTCGACGATCTGGTAGAGAAGAATATTTCTTAGAATTGCCTTCACGTAAAAAGATGTTTCCGAGAACGGAAATTCATCGATCCAAATTTCTGATTCTGGTGCAGACGTTCGGCCAACTTCCAAGCCCATGAGGCTTTGTCGCGACTTCAGCCACCGATCAACCCTCGTTGGTCCAGCATTGTACGCCGCAAGCGCCAGCGGCACGTGCCCTTTGAATTGATTCAACATTTTTGCAACGTAGTGAGTCCCCATCGTGATATTCCGACCTGGATCGAAAAGATCATCGGGCAAATTTATTTTTCCCATCTTTAAGTCATCGGCAATTTCCCGCGCCGTTGGTGGGATCATCTGCATAAGCCCAAGCGCATTTGAACTTGATACTGCCTTCGGAAAATACCCGCTCTCTTGTTTAGTTAAACTTCTCGTCAAAACGGGATCCAGATTTTTAACTTTCGCCGCCGATTCAAAAAACTCTTTGTGCTCTTGCGGCCAGACCGCTTTCATCAGTTCCGGTCTTCGAAGTTCGAACTTCACATCCCAGGCTTCATTTGCAAGCTTCGAAGCCGCAAGAAAGTTTTTTGCGGCAGCCCAAATCTTTGCACGAATCGCTTTTTCATCTGGGCTT
>JAXMMN010000333.1:0-3708 GCA_034366485.1 Bdellovibrionales bacterium | reverse complement strand
AAGGATGTGCTGAATCGCGCAAACGTTTTGGAACGCAAGGCGAGTGGCACATCGACACCTTAGATTGTTTGAGGCAGGCAGCGTGTTGAAATTCATCTTGAGGTCGAAAAGACGGTCTTACAGTTTTGCGCTGGCGCTAGTTAGTGTGGCAGCTTTTTTTGCAACGATCGTCGTAGCGCAAATGGTGCCACAGACGGCAGTAGCTCAAGAAAATTCCAATGCAGCGGCTGGGAAAAAAGGTCAGAAGCGTACGACGATCAATTTTGAAGATCAGTTGATCGAGGGTCGAACACAGAAACCCGAGTTGTTCGTTCTCCTGCAAAATCGAATGAATAACTCTCGTCGCCTGTTCAAGCTTCGAGATAATTTTTTACCTGAAATGCGAAAGACGGCAGAAGATGTCGGGCGCGCTGAATCCAATGCGCGCGGAAGTGCGGAGCCAGCGAAATGAGTTCGCCCACTAAGCAGCCTATAGTTCTACGAGTTCATAAAAACGGCGCTCTCATAGGGGTGAAACAGTTTTTAGACAATCAGATCGTGATGGGACGTCAAAGCGACCTTCAGCTTCCTCTCGAAGGTGAGTCGATTGCCGTCATACACTGCGCGATCGAGAACAGAGATGGCCTTTGGTACATTGCCGATCTTGGCTCGGAGTCTGGCACAAAAAAGAATCAAGAGACGATTCTAGATTCTGCAATTCAGTCTGGCGACACCATCGAAATTGGCGACTATAAAATTGAATTCTATATTGGAATTCCAAAACCAAAGGCGCCACCGGTTGAGACTGCGGCGCCTGTTGCGCCAGCTGTGGTGACTCAAACGGTAAATGTGATTCCGGCTGAACCCACGCAGCCTGTGCTGACGCCGCCTCCCGTGAAGCCGGTCGCTCCGCCTCCTATTGTAACAACACCTCAACCAGCGACGCCACCGTCGACCACTCCACCTCTCACGCGTGCGCCGCTGTTTCCACCGGTAACTCCGCAAAGTGCACCGGCCGCATCGCCGATCACAGGTCCTGTTCCTACGCCATCCAAGCCGGCGGAGTTTTCTCGGCCAGTAGACCGACCAACAGTGGACATTATTTCTGGCTCAGGAAATTTGGAAACGGTTGCGGCAAGGCCGATTCGTGCCTCGGTTCGACCGGGAAATGGCCACAAAAAGAAAAAAGGTCGCAAAACCTTTGCGCCGCCAAGTCGCTACCAGAACGTCAAAGAATTCGTAAAGCCGACAAAGGGTTCCGTTGTCGAAGTTATGGTTGCGTGGCGCGAACGCGTGATCGCGACGTATTCTTTTTCAGAAAAGAAGATCATCACGATTGGTAGTAAGCCATCGTGTGACGTACCTGTTCCTGTTATGGGTTCGAGGTTGCGATCTGCGCCGATCGTAAAAGTTGATCAGCCGGCAACTGTCTACATTCTACCTGAATCGACGGGTGAACTTGTTCGCGGTCAGAACTCTCAGCCATTCGCCGAACTAAGTCGAACTGGGAGAATTGGTCGCGATGGCGAGCTTTCCACCTTAGTTCTCGAGCAAGGCGAGCTTGTTAAGATGGACGTTGGCGAAGGAATTTCGATCATCATCCGTTACGTCAGCGAAGCTCCGAAGCCGCTGATGGCGCCACTCTTTGACCTTACTACCAGTGAAGTGACTGGTGTGGTTTTGGCGATGGCTCTCGTCGCAGTTCTAAGTCTTTATATGTATCTCTATTCGCCAACCAAGGAGCTTCCACCGGAAGCAGGTCTTGACGAACCTCTTCGTACGGCAGTCATGTTGGTTAAGCCGACGCCTATTCCGCCACCGCCTCCGCCGGTCGAGCAAACCAAGGTTGTCGAAATTCCAGCGACGCCAGTGCCGACACCGCCACCGCAAGTTGTTCGCTCGACGCCATCACCTGTGAAAACAGAAGTGAAGCAAAAGCAAACGCAGGCGCAAGTCGTGACTCAGGTGAAAAAGAACCCAGGTCAGGCGGCAAACGCGGCACCGAATAAAAACAAAACTGGACCTCGCACGCAGACCTCAGTCAAACAAGGTGGCGCAGTTAAAACAACAGATCAAAAAGCTTCGCAGATGCAGTCGAAACCGAAAGATGTTTCTAAAGCTGGGATCTTTTCAACCTTCGGTGGCGGCGGCGCTCAAAACACGTTGGCTGGTCAGACCACTGGCTCCGGCGAACTTGCAGGTATGTCGGCAACTGCGACGGGTCGAAGCGGCTTTAATGAAAATCGCCCCGGAGAAGGCTTGGGTTCCGCAACCAAAGACACTGGCCAAGGTGGCACAGGAAGGTCATTGGAAGGAATCGTCGGTGGAATTAAAACGGAAGGTCGCGGCGGTGGCAACGCTGGCTACGGCACAGGTGGTCTCGGCGGTCGCGTTGGCGTGAAAGTCGTGCCAGGTGGAGAAGGGGAATCCTTCTCGGGTACGATTGATCGTGAAGCTATTCGTCGGGTGATCTTAGCAAACTACCGTGTCATCAAAACTTGTTACGAAAAAGAACTCAATCGAACGCCTGATCTCGTCGGAAAATTAGTGATCGAATGGGACATTGGCGAAAAAGGAGCGGTCTTGCGCACAGCTGTCCAGCGCAATGAGTTGGGCAATAAGGCGGTGGCAGATTGCTTGATGGGACGATTGAGAATGTGGAGATTTCCGGAGCCGCCAACGAATGAAGTAGTCACCGTTGCGTATCCGTTTGTGTTTTCGAATTAACGTTTTTAGCTAATGAGACCAGGGGGAAATAGTGGAACCGACATCAACAGCCGCCGCAATGGATGCGGCAATGGCTTACGAATCAGGAAACTTCTTTATTACGGCATTCAAGGTCGGTGGACCAGCCATGATTGTCATCGCTGCCATCGGTGCGTTGACGATCATGCTGCTGATCGAGCGCATGTGGGCACTTAAGGGCCTCAGCGTCGACAAGAATGATTTCAACGAGCACCTATTCGGAATGGTTCTTCGCGGTGATATTCGCCAAGCAATCACCTACTGTGATTCGAAATCTGCACCGCTGACGAATACCCTGAAGGCAGGATTGATTCAGGTCATGAATCAACGACCTGACGAAGAAATTCAAGTCGCCATGGATGCAGCCGTGCTACGAGAAACTCCACGTATTGAGGGTTGGGCGGCGTTCTTGGCGGTCTTCGGTAACTTGGCAACGCTGGTCGGACTGGTCGGTACGATCATGGGTATGATTAAATCGTTCGCCGGTGTTTCGAAGGCGGGAGCGGCAGAAAAAGCTCAGCTTCTTTCAGAAGGTATTTCTGAGGCACTTCACTGTACGGCGGCTGGTCTTATGGTGGCAGTTATTGCCATCTTGGCCTACGGCTATTTCCAAGTTCGAATCGGTCGCATTATCAACGACATGCAGGAATCAAGCATGTCCATGATGAACCTTGTCGTCGCAAATCGCGACAAAGTGAAAGAGTAATAGACCGCTATGGCACAAATGGAAGGTCGAAACAGTAGCGGTCGCAGTGCGAACACAGAAGTGAACTTGATTCCGTTCATCGACTTGATGAGCGTACTGATCACGTTTCTTTTGATCACAGCTGTTTGGACACAAGTGTCGATGATCCAGCTTGGCAGTTCGATCTACGGTAAAAAAACTTCTGATCAAATCACACCACCTCCACCGATTGCCGATATTCCCCTTCGGCTAGACGTGAAGGACTTTGGGTTTCGATTGATCGTTGGCCAAGACAAATA
>JAXMMN010000332.1:0-2289 GCA_034366485.1 Bdellovibrionales bacterium | reverse complement strand
AGGCCAAACAAAGAATTGATGCAATAGTTGTTTTTTTAGAACAGCATCCGAATCATTGGGAAGGTCCAGCATGGTTAACATTGTTTTATGTGACCGTCGTTAAAGCAGGACTCCACTACTTCGAAATTATCCCAAGATGGTTCGCAACTAGAAAGGAAGCTGAAGATAAGATTGCTGCCATTGATTTAGCGACGATGAATCAATACGAAGAAACCTATTCAGAGATACTATCGCTAACCTCAGGCTCGATTCGCAACTGGTTGATGTCGATAGAAAACGTTCGGATCATGATTCAAAAGAACAATACTGAAAGAGCTAATGATTATCTTCTGACACTCAAAAGTTCAGTTGAGGATCATCAAAAGCTCTACAAACAAATCACTACAGAAAAAGATGACGTGAAACTGTTGAAACAGAAAATTTTGGCACTTGGACCAAGACTAAAAAAATATTGGCTCAGATAAACAAACAACCGCTGAAAAGCGAGTTTTAAACTCAAAAATCCTGCCACCGAATTTTGATGAGCGTGAAGCAAGATTAATAACGACTACTTCATATTTGGTCGGGTCGGGGCGACGTGATTCGAACACGCGACCTCTTGCTCCCGAAGCAAGCGCGCTACCAGGCTGCGCTACGCCCCGACACACCCGAGATTTATCTGAAAAACCGAGGTTCTGTCACCCAGAGCCATGTGGTCCCAGCTTGAGGAAGCGATGCGTTAACTGTATTCTAAGAAACCTTTCCGTCCACCCAATTCAGTTACCCGTCTAGCTACCGAAGGACCCGAAATAAAATGAACCAGAAAAAAACCAGCCAGCCCGGCAAAAATAAATCTAACTCCAACGTGGATCTTTTCGGCGATGAAGTGAAATCAGGAGCCGTCGAAGATTTCGCAACCCTCTTTGCGGAATCTGCAGGACCAGGCCGAAACTTTAGCGTTGGCGATAGCCTGACTGGCGAAATCCTTTCGATCGGGAAAGAGTCGTCCTTTGTTGCAACGGGCTCTGTGAACGACGGCTTGATCCCTACACTTGAACTGAAAGACAAAGACGGAAACCTCAATTACAAAGTCGGCGATCAGATCAAAGTCAAAGTCGTTCGCGCCCGCGAAGGCGAACTTCTTTTAAAGCGCTTTGATTCAATCGGTGGTTCGGAAGACGCAGAATCTTTGGAAGACGCATATGACCTCGAACTTCCTGTGAAAGGCATAGTCACAGAAGCCGTCAAAGGCGGCTACCGAGTCGAAATCCAAGGTAAGCGTGCGTTTTGTCCATTCTCGCAAATTGATCACCGTGCTTCAAACGACCCAGCCGATTACATCGGGAAAAGTTTTGATTTCATCATCACGCAAATGGAAAGCCGAAACATGGTCGTATCGCGAAGGAAACTTCTCGATCTTCAACGCGCTGAGGGCGAAGGCACATTCATGCTTTCGAAAAAACCAGGCGATCGTCTTTCAGGAAAAATCACGCGGCTTGAATCTTTTGGAGCTTTTTGCCTTCTCGATGATGGTGTCGAAGGCTTGATTCCAATTTCGGAACTTGCCTGGGGCCGCGTTCAAAATCCAGCCGAAGTGGTTCGCACAGGCCAAGAGGTACAAGTCATCTTGATGCGCGTATCAGAGGAAAACGATCGCTTGAGAGTTTCACTTTCTCTCAAGCAAGCCGGCGACGAGGGCGACCCATGGCTGACACTTCCGCAGAAATTTCCAGTCGGAACGATTATCGAAGGTACAGTTGAACGAAAAGAAAACTACGGTCTTTTTGTGAATATCGCCCCTGGGATCTCGGGACTTCTTCCGAGGTCAAAATGGCGAGATCAGACAGATGCTCAGAGTTATGAAACCAAAAAGCGCGGCGATAAAATGAAAGTCATGGTTTCGGAAATCAATTTTGAAGAGCACAAGCTGACGTTTGCTCCGCCAGCAGACATCGATGACGGAGCTTGGCGCGCACACACCAGCGGAGCTAAGAAAACCGGCATGGGTACCTTTGCCGATCTCTTTACTCAATCACAGAACAAGAAAAGATAGATGATGAGGCAACCAAAAGCGATCATTCGAAAGTCGCTTGAGGTTGGCTCTTACAATCTGGCCGGGGTCCCCAAAAAAGTGGCGCGGCCAATCACCTTCACGCCGTTCGCGTCGGTCGAACCGTGCACAGCGAGATGTCACTTTTGTTCGGAAACGTTGATCTACAAAAAAGCGACACAGCTTTCGGCGACACTGAGACCTGGAAAAGACTATTTTCCACTTCTAAAAAACGCCTATTACTCCACGGGTGAAATCCC
>JAXMMN010000331.1:0-3518 GCA_034366485.1 Bdellovibrionales bacterium | reverse complement strand
CGACTGAGTGATGCGGGCGATGGGCATGATATTTCGTGTAAGATCGATGGCTTTGGAGCGATGAACCTAAAATCCGAATACGTTAAGAAGGTTTAGCGCTGACTGGCTTTCGGCCATGGACGCCAGAGGCGCAGCCGAAGAAATGTTCGAAGTAGTTCGATTCAATTCCAAGCTTTAAAAGTTCGCTGTGAAAGTGCTGACTGTTTTTAAACTTTTCTGTGTAGACGCCGAGATGGCGATAGTTGTCGGGATTCCCGAGACAAAACTTCCCGATCATGGGAATAAACAAATTGATATACACTTTATAGAATGCACGAAGTAGGCGGCTGTCGGGCATTGAAATTTCGATGAACGAAAACTCGCCTCCTGGTTTAAGTACTCGGTCCAATTCTTTAGCCAGTGCCGCCTGTTGGTCATTTGAAAATGTCTTCAGCCCAAATGACGAGACAATCACATCGGAACTAGCAGGCAGTAAAACTTGGTCAAAGATATCGGCCTCGATCACCTCGACCGGAAAGGTCATTTGTGCGGCTTGCTTGCGTGCCCCTTCGCACATTTGGGACGAAAAATCGAGCGCTTGAATTTTTCCGATCGAACCAAAATGTGAATGGAGATTGGGCATCAATTCGCCCATGCCTGCAAGAAGATCGACAATGTGTTCTACATGCCCACGCGGTTTGATCTTTCGTATACACACTTTGCGCCAGATGATTGTGAAGCCAAGTGATGCAATCAAATTAACAACACCATAGGTTTTCGACATTTCGTCGAACAGGCGCCGAACTGACTTTGCATCGTAAAGATCAACATAGCGCTCTCGAGCAGGATCGGCCTTCATCGATCACAAGCCTAGCGAAGACAATGGTTTACGCAACTCAAAACTGAAATCGTGATGACTTCCTGATTTGACTCTGTCGCAGGCGCAATGTGGACTCAATCAATGACGAAATTTATAGTCGTATTGATAAGTGTTTTTACGCTGGGCCTTTCCACTGCAACTAAAGCAAAGGCCTTCACCGATGGTTCGTTTCAGGTCGGTGCGGGACTCTATCAGCAGAATGCTCTTGGCAAAATCACGAAAAGTGACGATGCCTCGGCATCTCTGACGGGCGCGTTTAGCTACCCACTTTTTTTAAAGTACGATTGGCTGGTGTCCTACGAGTGGTTCTTTTCGCCGCAACTTTTGTACACGCCGATTGGCCGTGACTCTGCCGGCGGAGCGACCACGACTTCGCTTCTTCAAATCGCTCTCCCGATAGGATTCGACCTTTACCGCTGGGTTGAAACGACGTTGGATTGGCAACTTGGTTTAGGTATCAATCAGTACTCTACCAAAGGTAACGGAGGCACCGATACACTCCTGAATGGAAGCACGCCGACGGTGTTTCAGAGGCCGTCGAGATCGACCTCGGCGACGACCGCCATTTTTATTTTGGGATCATCACTGAACTACGGTTCTTCAAGATTGACGTTTGATTTCGTTTTTGAAGGCTTGCTGTCAGAGAAGCGAACTCCAAGCGTGATGCTTGGCTATTTGTACAGATTGTAGTGAGGAATTTGACGATGATTTTGACGAAAATGAAGACTCTTGCTTACTCAATAGGGACGAAGCTGCTGCTAGCGGCAGGGATCGTTCTACCACTCGCGTCTCACGGCTTCACGCTTTCGGCGACAACCGGCGACGGGCAGGGCTGGGCCGATCCGAATGTGAAGTTTCTTGTTAACACGACGAACTGTCCCGCCGGTATTGATGTTCCCGGCTTGATCACAGAGGCAGCGAAGCTTTGGAATAACGTACCCACCAGTCGCATCAACGTGACGTACGGAGGACCAACGACAAGCACGTCCGACACGTCGCCGCCCACGGTTTACTGCGCAACCAATTTCGGCGCTGTCAGTGGGGCAGATGAAGGGCAGACGGTCGGTGTCGGTCGCGGTTCTCCGTCGGTCTTGGGCGGTCCAATTACTTCCGGACTTTTAATTTTAAATGCCTCTGCGGGCGGCGGAAGTATTGCCAATCAAACACCCGAAGTTTTGAAGGCCATTGTCGCCCACGAAATCGGGCATGTCCTTGGGCTTGGACACTCGCAAGAACCTTCTGCGCTGATGTGGTACACAGCGGGCGCGAAAACCAACGCGCTATTATCGCAAGATGATGTCGACGGAATTTCGTACCTCTATCCGCGAAACGAATTGGGTCAGGATCAGCCGTTTGGTTGTGGTTTGGTGAAATCAATCGGTGCTGGCGGCGGCGTCTTACCGCCAGCAGCGCCAACCTCTGCCGCAATTCTCGCGATGCTTATTGCATTGCTGCTACCGATTTTACTGGCGCTTCAATTGCGACTCTTCTTTAAGACCCAGTCGCGAAAAGCGACGTTCAAATCCTGAATTTCACACATCGTCGCAATGTAAGGCTCCATCTTTCTTGCGACGCTCATGCGAACGAGATTTAAGAGATCGCACTTTTTATCCAGCATTTCTGCCAATGCTTGCGAAGCCTTGTAGCGGTAGCGAACCGTATCCATTTCACGCATGAGGTTTCGACTTCTACCGGACGATGAAGCAAACGGGTGTGCCAGTTCGCGCACATCTTTTGGAAATGGCTGCTTCGCCAACCATTTATAGTCCAACTGACCGGGCCGAGCGAGATGGTTCGCAAGACCCTCTTCGAGCCACTTTGGAATAGCACCTTTGTATTTTTGGTAAACGATGACATGTACGAGCTCGTGTCCGAGAACGTGTTCGAAATTCTCCGACGTGACCGTGGGGCCCATCAAAATCACAGAGGTCGAGCCGGAAGAGGTTGTGACGGCGACCGCGTCTGGTCCCAATGAGTGAGCTTTGATGTATTCGCCAACATTCGTGTACCAATTGACTTTCGTCCGTCGGGTCGTCCATTCCAATTTATTCTGAATACGCGAAACAACACGATCGACACGAGACTCCGTCACCCACTCCGGCGCATTCGCAAACGTCAGCTCGTTCGTTTGAATCGTTTTTGCCGCAACTAAATTTGGAATTACGACTGAAGAAAATAAAACGATCGGCAGCAAGCTTCGCATACGCGGTAGTATTCAATGATTTCGACTTGCCGACTAGATTGGAGGTTGTGGTTTCTGCACCGTGTCCGTAAAGTGTCGTCATGAAATACCTGCACACGATGATTCGCGTCGGAAATCTAGACGAATCAATTCGATTCTATCAAGAAGTCATGGGCATGAACTTATTGTCGAAGGAAGACTATCCAGACGGTAAGTTTACTCTGGCCTTTCTCAGTCACGGAACGTCCAAGCAGGACCCTTGTATTGAACTCACGTATAATTGGGATCGCGATGGATACACGATGGGCGATGCGTTTGGACACATCGCATTTTCTGTGACTGACATTTTTGAATTCTGCACGAAGGCGAAAGCGCTTGGTGCCAAAGTTGTTCGCGAGCCTGGACCGATGAAACACGGCAAAACCGTTTTGGCGTTTCTTGAGGATCCTAACGGTTATCGCGTCGAACTCATTCAAA
>JAXMMN010000330.1:0-9361 GCA_034366485.1 Bdellovibrionales bacterium | reverse complement strand
AGACTGACCACAAGCGGGCGCCGCTGGGCTTGTGGGAGAATAAACCAAGGTCGAATGACTTGGACCAATCGGTCGATTTCGGCGTCGAGACCGGCGAATTCCTCTTTGAGCTTCACTTGTGCCTGCAAAAGCGTTTCTTCGCGCGCCTTCATTTGCTCGAGCGATGTGGTCGATGGCCCAGTGGGCTCGGATTTCTTCCGGCTCCGCTCGATGGCATCAAGCAAATGGCGAATAGGTTTAATGACCGCAGGCTTTTGTTCTAATTCATTGGATTCTTGTGTCATATCCCTGTTTTTTCGACATTCAAAGAGGGCGGGAGGAGTCCTGATTTGCCCTGGCCTAGGTCGAGATTTCATTTTTTGTGAACAGGTAGGTTCTAGCAGGGCTTCGTGGTAGATGAAGGCGCGTTTAGGTCTTTCAAACTTAGGAGTCTATGATGTTGAAATCAGCAGTTTTTATGGTCCTTGTCGCTTTTCTCGTGGGTCCAGCGAAAGCTTCCGCAGCCTCTGTTCTTCCGACGGTCGATTACGTCGATCTCAATCAGTACGTTGGTAAGTGGTATGAGATCGCAAGTGTCCCGGCCTGGTTTCAAAAGAAGTGTGCGAAAAACACGACGGCCGAGTACCGAGCCCTGGACTTCGATCGCATCGACGTCATCAATACCTGTGAAAAAGCGGATGGAACGCTGAATGTCGGAAACGGCATTGCCCATGTCGTAAACACCGAAACACAAGCCGAGCTCAAAGTTTCTTTTGTTCCATTTTTTAGTTTCTTTGGTTGGTTCGCTGGCCAGTACAAAGTATTTGGTCTTGGCGACAACTATGAATACTCGTTGGTCGGCGACGACACGCGTGGCTTTGGTTGGATTCTTTCGCGAACTCCGACGTTGCCACTACAGACTTTGGTTATGCTCGAAAAGCAGATCACGGCTGCCGGTTACGATTCGTGCAAGTTTTTAACGTCTCTTCAGGACGGGGGTGTATTTTCAACGCGCATTCCGTTATGCGAGTTGGTAAAGTAGTGGAGTGACAAAGTTCGAGCGCGTGACACGTATAAATGAAATTGTAGCACGCCTTGGACGAGCGACTCCGCAGTTGGTATTCGAAAAAATTGCCGCAAGTCTTGGACCTGAAGTGAATGAAGAAAACTTGCGGCGAAGTGTTTACCGAGATCTCAAAGAGCTGGCGATCGCCGGCCGTCTTAGTACCGAATATTTCTCGTCCACGGGTGCGCGTCTAGAAGCTGAGCCCGCGGAATCTGATAAGAAAAATTTCCGAGTTGAATACTTTGTGCCGAACGGGAAGTCGACGCTTGTTGGCGGCGAAATTCTTGAAAGCCATTTGGGTCGGCTTCTGTTTGGCGCGAGCCGATCGGTGACTTGGAAAGTTTCAGATGAAATGCCAGTCACAGATGCAAAAATCACCTCGCTTATCGTCGAAGTCGGCGTCGGCGAGTTTTTAAGTCTTTCGGCTCCGCAGGCGGAATTACCGTTTACCTTAGTTCTCGCAAGGCGACCGGATGAGGGCGAAGTGGGTAGCTCGGTGCTTTCCGATTTAGCAAGTGCATTTGGCGAACGCGTGGCGCTGCTTCTGGTGAATGAGCGCCATTTGTCGCGGGCCATTGGCCGAGATCGCCTCGGACATTTGGCGATCGAGTTTTCCAGCGCGCCAGGCACATATAAGGTGCGAGATCTAGGTTCGACGGCAGGAACATTTTCGACACCTCTAACACCAGAAGTGTTGAAATTCATTTCTAAGCGAACCATTGCGAGCCGAGCGATGGCGACCTTAATTCCAAGTGACTCTTCGTTATTCAATTCACTGACGTGGGTAAAAGTGGAAGCTGAAACTCAATTTCAGGAACCAATGCTGCTTCGAGCAGGAAAATCACTCTTGGCAGTGATTTAAACTTCACGGAAAAAAGAGAAGCGCTGTTTGGCGCTTCTCTCATTAGTCTCTTCGGACTCGTGTATCCGTTAATTACTCACAGGTGTGGATGTAGCGAGCGATTTCACAGCTTGTTGCGCCGAAACCTTTGCTATCAACTGTACAGCGGGCTTTTCCAGAAGCACAGAACGCACTCGAGTAAGTGACCGTCGCGCCGTTTTTGTCGGAATAAGAAAGTCCCGGACAAAAGTTTCGATCTCCACCAGCACAGTCACCGAAATCCCAAACGCCCGTTTTAATGACAAAGTTTTTCGGAGCACCAGCGCAGAAGTGGTTGTAAGTTGCCACTGCACAGTTTTTGTCCGGCGATGATCGAACGACCGTATAGCCTTTGCCGCTATCGCAGCTTGGGTTGTCATAGCGAATCACTTTCTGAAGGAATTTAAGTCCATCGAGAAGCACTTCGGTGCCTCCGGTTGCATCGATATATGGAGAGGTCCCGGGGACTGGCGGAAGATTGCTATCGCTATTGAGGCACGATCCGTAATCCCAAACACCCGATGCTACTAGCTGATCCGATGCCGCCAATGCGCCTGTGCGAGACGTTGCTGTTTGCGCCTCTGCGCGATCAGCTGACATAAAAAAGACGGAAGCCACTAGTCCAGCGATAAAAGACAGATTTCTCATTTTCATACAGTCCCCCAAGACCTTGCCACCATTGGGCGGCGTTAATGTTTGATGGAAGAAGGTAGAGCAAGCCCCAGGCCGCGTGCGACCGGATAAGAGATCAGGTACTTGCGCATGATTTTTTCAATTTTAGTCGTCGATGGTTTTGTGTGGATTTTTTTTCGACGTCTTCTGAAGGGATTGAAGGGACTGAGGAATTGGTTGATTTCGCGCTTTATCTACACTGATTAGAAGTTGCCGCGACAAGGTTTGTCGCGTGAAAGCGACGCGACAAGGTTTGTCGCGTCGCAAGTGATTGAATATTAGTGTGCGCTAGCTTGGCTGCCAGAAGTCGGTTGGAACGGCAGCGAAGAGTGATGAAGGACGATTTTCAATGCGCCTGTCGCATCCTTCTTAAATGCCCACGTCTTGTCGACCGTTGTGACTTGGCCGTTCTTGTCCGTGAGGTGCACTTTGCCCATCGAAATAGCGAGATCGCCATTGATGAAGATGCTCGCGTTTTCAGTTTTAAAACCTCGCCAGCCTTTCAGTGCAAAACCGGAATCGTTTGGAAAGCCTTTGTTGCCACCAACGAAGTATGCAAGAGCCCCCTCTTTGGTCGTGCGGAACGTTTGCTCTCCCGAAGTCAGCGTTGGCTTGAAAAGAACTGAACCATATTGATACCCGTACGCGGCATCAATAATAGCCTTTGCTGTTTCGGTGGCCTTTTTAACGCCTTTGTTGTCGTGCTCTGTGCTGATTTGAATCAGAGCTTTGCCCCAAGCTTCTTGGGCTGCGCGAACTTCTGCCTCAGTGATTGAGAGATTCACAACCGCTGCACCTTGGCGCAGGTCGACAGGACGTGCCTCGGCGATCGATTGGAATGAAACCGGAACTGCGAGCATTGCTGATAGAACTAAGATTTTCGTCATATTGCCTCCTGAAAATAAATATAGGCGGCAACAGTTGAAGGGGTATTGAACGCGCGATGAACAAACTCTTTCCTGCAGATGAACGAAAGATTAAAATCTGAAAATCCTTAAGAATTGTCGGATACTGCAGGTCATGGTGAACAACAAATGGTGAACTTTGAATCGCTTTAAACTCTTCTCCTCAAGGCTAGCGTTGTCCCTTTTGGCTCTTTCTGCGATTTCTCTGGCGCAGGGTGTGCTGACGGTTTGGGTCGCAGCGAGATCGCAGTACCACATTGAAAAAGGTCAGGTCGCAAACAAGCTGCTGACTGAATTCACGGATCTGGCCGGCAACAAACAGCGATTGAAGGTTTGGCTGGCCCAGCACTTACTGACGAATGATTCTCCGATTGCCGTGAAGCAAGACCTCAACGCAAAAATGGCGGCAAGCCTCAGTGCGATTCGGCTCTATTTGGATCGTGATCTTGAGCTTTCAAAGGGGTCGCTCGAAGAAGTGCGCGTGATTCTCGAGCAGAAAGAACGTCTTCGCACGCTCGAAATCAACATTATCAGCCTTAAGACCGAACTTGAAAAAGTAAAGCGATCAGAGGTGGGCGCAGATCCTGGCCAAATCTGGAAAACACTGATTGATGTTTTCGACAATCTTCAGGGGTCCGACTTAAGACGCTTAATCGCTGACGCCATTCAAATTCAAAAGGTTCGGGCGGCCTCGGCGGATGCTGCCGCTCGACAATCTATTGAAGGATTTAACGTTGCGATCTACATCCTCAGTGCGCTTGCCATCCTCACGGGCGTCTTGTTGTCGATTGTCATGGCCCAGCGATTGCGCCGTCCAATTGATGAGCTTGTCGAAGCGGCCATCGCGATGAAGCAGGGACGACTTGATTATCGAATTCAATCCAAAGAACCAAACGAGTTCGGTGTCCTAGCAGAACATTTCAACGAGATGGCCGACGAGATTGAACGAGGCAGAAAATCGGATCTTGAAAAAAAGCAGCAGATTGAAAATCAAGTTGAAGAACGAACTCAAGAACTTCAGTCGGCACTCGACCGGCTTCAAAAAAATGAAGTCGAGCGCCAAATGTTTATGATGAACATTAGTCACGAGCTTCGAACCCCAGCAACGGCGATCCTCGGCGAAGCTGAAGTGACGTTGCGAGATAAAAATGCCAGTGAAGAAGTTTATCGCGAAACGCTGCAGAACATTTCGACCATCGGTCGACAACTGGCGTTGCGGGTGGAAGACCTCTTAGTCCTGTCTCAGTCGGAAAAAGAAGGACTCAGGCTTTCTCTACGGCCGCAAATGATCAGTCGATTGACGGACTCGATTGAGGATTCCATTCGATTCGTTGATCCAAGATCTAGCCGATCAATTTCACTGGATAATCATGTGCTGACACGAGAAAACCATCTTCGAGTCCACTTCGATCGGCAGCGCCTTGGCCAGTTGATGGTGATCTTGATCGAGAACGCTGTTCGCTACTCCCCCAAAGGCTCCAATGTAAATATCTCGCTTCACGAGACGACGGACGAGCTTGAAGTTCGAGTGGTAAATGAGGCGACTGATTTTGACGAAATTTCGTTTGGTCGACTGATTGAACGTCACTATCGAAGTCCTTCCGCAAAGCGAATTCGACCCGACGGCCTAGGTGTTGGCTTAAGCATCGCCAACGTTCTGGTCAAAGCCCATGGCGGGGAACTTCAGTTTTCTGGCGATGACAAAAAGAGATTCTGTGTTTCGTTTCGGCTTAAGTTGAAAGGGCCTGAAAATGAGGATTTTAATAGTTGAAGACGACGATCGCGTCGCACAGTTTCTAGTGCGCGGTCTGAAGGCCGAAGGGCATCAGGTTCATCACGTCGGTGACGGGGGTGACGTACTAGTCAATGTGCAGGAATTGAATCCAGAGCTTGTCATTCTCGATCGAATGCTGCCAACGATCGACGGAATCGAAGTTCTCAGGTCCATTCGACTGCTTCGCCATGCCTGCAAGATTCTTATGCTCTCTGCCCTCGGTAACACCGAGGACAAGATACACGGGCTTCGAATGGGCGCAGATGACTATTTGGGAAAGCCGTTTTCGTTTGAAGAGCTACTCGCAAGAATAGAAGCTTTGGGCCGTCGTAGCACAGCCTCAGAGAAATCAGAGTCTGAATTTCGAAAGCTCGTTTTCGGGGAGTTAGAAATAAATTTGGATTCACTCACAGTGACCCGCGCGGGAAAGCTTATTAAACTTACGGCAAAAGAGTTGGCGATTCTCGAACTTTTGATGTCGAAGCCAAACAAGGTTTTCAGTCGGGAAAGAATTTTGGCCAACGTTTGGGACTTAAGTGAAGACCCATTGACCAACGTGGTCGATGTTTACATCAATCGCCTGCGCGGCAAAATAGATCATGGATTCAGTCCAGCCTATATTCGAACCGTTCGCGGTGCAGGGTACTGCGTTTCGGATCTAGCTGAATCTTAGCCAAGTGGGTTTTAGCGACGGCTCTTCAAATTTCGAAACAGTTGGCTGCAGCCAAAAAGTGTATTCCGATTGGCTTCAAAAGCCACGTGCATGGGGCGAAGCTTCAGAATTGAAGAGCCAAATTCAGTTTGAAGTTTGGGCTCGTTTTGAATCGCTTGATAGATAAAGGCTGCATCACTGGCATCATTGCCAAGATCCCGGAAGCTGCGTTCTAAGAGGCCGACGACAGCTTGTTTGTCTCGTTCGGAAAGTGCACTTCCGTCGCCGAAGTACTTGTGATCAAAGCGGTAAAGATTTTTTGCTAGGAGGCTGTCCCAATCAGTGTTTGAGCTTCCTTCGATCAGCGCCGTCATTTGTTTCATCGCAGTCGGATCTTTGTAAACTTCTGTATTGGCCCAAGTCAGATAATCGACAAGTTCCACTGCGCTGGCAGTAGGGGGCTTTTTTACAGCTTCGAACGCAAGTGCTCGTAGAACGCTTGTTGATTCAAACTTGTGCCAATGGTTGTGCGCATACAGCATGAGTTCTTCCAGGTCGATCGATCGCAAGTGCGCAAGCACGATCTCTCGATTTTCAGAGGACTTTTCTGCTTCGGTCAGTAGCACCGTTAGCGCCTTGAAGCGTGTCTGAAAGGGCGTCGTTTCGTCGAAGTACTCTTTCAGTGGAATTTCACGAAGCGGAATACCTAAAGCCATGATTCGTTCGAAGGCGCGCTGTTTGGTGGAATCCACCGCGCTATCCGATTTTAGAATATTGAATAAGACTTCTTTTTGATCGAGAGACATGCGATCAATCAGTGAATAGTCGGAAGATCGCCACGCTGTCTTTTCTCCGAAGGCCCGTTTGTCATAGGCGATTTTCATTTCCGTGTGGAAAGGGTCGTTCGCATCGGTTTGCATGATCGATAAAACGCCGATTTCAAAGTCTCGGAACCCTTCAGCGTTTGTCTGAATGGATTTTAGTACGAGTCGTGCGATTTCGGGTCCTCCGACATCACCGAGCCCTGAGAATGCGGGTTTCAACAGATGAAATTGTCGTGGGTGACCTCTTTCGATCATGTATTTTGCGATCTCAGTACGATCTTTTGCCGGAAGGGCTTCCAATAGCTGCCGAGAAAAAGGTTGCGAAGCTTTCAAATTGCGATTTGCTTCAAAGAATTCGATGGCGGCCGTTTTGATCTCGCGATGAAGTCGATCAGAATCAATGCCAACGGCCTGGGCGTGCAGAACTAGCAATTTTGAACGTCCCATCCGTTCAGTCAGAGGAATGAGATTGGCGAACTGTGTTTCAACTGTGTTTCTTGTCAGCAGCGGAAGTACGTTTTCCAAATCCTCCGTGTCTTGAGACGTCTCAAGAATTCTCAATAGGCGAGCCTGACCAAGCGCAGATTTGAGGTCGACTCCGACGAGACTGGGGAGGTCGCTCGCTGCAATTCGACGATCCAAGTTTGTAAGGATCCTCGTCAAAAACGCGAGGTGTTCGTCTCTGGCGCTTGCATCAAACTTGAAGGGCGAGTTGGTGGTCTTTGCAAGATGCGCTTTCACGTCTTCGCGAACCTTAGCTACGCCCACTGCGATTTCGCGATCGAGCTCGAGTTCTACTTCGCTAGCTGGACGAGCCATGTACGGCATATATCGTTCGAGCTCCGCGCGTGGAGATTCGACATGGGAACGGTACTCAATTCGATCTTTTGCGACGAGTCTCATGAGACCTTTTCGTGCCACGGGGGCAAAGCCGAAGCTACTTTTTACTGCGCCTTCTCCGCGTCCCTCATTGTACATTTTTATGAGAAGGATTTTGTTTAGCCGATCGGCGACACCATCAAGTGACGCTCCTCTGCGACTTGTGTGTACGTGATAAGTGTAGCGAAGTGGTTCGGGTGGAAACACAGTGTTTGGATCATTGATGTATCTTTTGATTCCGGCCATTTCAGAAAAGAGTTCGACATTTCGTAGGTAGGACTCATGCCCATTGACCGGAGTCTTGTGCCGAAACTCGATCAACCCACCCGTTGCTTCCCATTCGAGATTCGAAAGCAGTTCTGCGACTTCTGGTGAATTCGTTTTTTTGGGTTTTATCCAATTTTGAGGAATTTTTTTGCCCATCCAAAGAGTTGCTTTCTTGTTCGCAGGCAAGCCTTCGATCGACATTCGTGACAGCCGAGTGCTTTGATCTAAGTTCTTCCAGCGCTGTAGAATTTTGTTCCTCTTCACTTCTTGCTTCACGATTTGCGGAATGATCAGATCTCCGGGGGCATTTGCAACCTCGGTCGGTTTCGTCGATGGCGTCGTGAGAATTATTCCTCCGGCTGAACGATTCACTTGAGGCACCGGGGTTGCGCGAGCTGACGTTAGAATCCCAGCTGGTGCAGCTTGAGGCTTTGGGACAATGATGGGCTTGGGATCAATGTTTAGCACCGGGTCGGCTTCAAGCCCTTCGGTTAACTTTTGCTGCATGGAAACGGGGAGAAACTTAAAGTTTTCTGGAGTGAGGTAAGAATCGATTTCTTCTGGGGTCAAATTAGTTTCTAAAATCATCCGCTCTTGCGCGGGACTTTCAGATCGCATTTCAAAGTAGGGAACCAGATTTCTTAGGCCCTGATGTCCGGAAATTTCGATTTCCATTCCGAATTGAAAAGGTGATGGACCCATGGCTGGTGTGTTAGCGGATTTCGCTTGCGTGGATTGCGCGAGCAATACATGCGTGAAGAGAATCACGGCGCAAATTAGCGAATAGACTTTGGTCCCGCTCGAGACGGTTTGTTTCACATCGTTTTTTCGACAAAATAGCGGACTCTCACAAGGCTAGGTTTGGTGCGTAAGTTGCTGTACGCACTCATTACTATGGGAAATAAATCGTTCGGGAAAAAGATCCCGTCTTGGGTGCTTGTTTTATCGTTTCTGGCGCTTTGTGTGGGGTCTGTGGAAAGCCGTTTTGGGGCTCTTCCAGGACCTGGTTTTGGCACTCGTGCCAGCGCGCAACAATCCCCAGCACTCGCGATTGATTCCTTTTTGTCTGAAACCTGGATCAATCCGTTTACAAGTTCTTCGTCAAATTCTTCGCCGGATTTAGATCGTTTTGTTCAAGTGCTCGCCAAGGACGTTGCGCAAACATTTTCCGTGGTCGTCGAAATGGAAAATCAAATCATTCAAAGCGAAATTGCGCTTCGCTCTGCGGGATTCGAAACACCGAGTGATTTCTTGAAAGCGGCGGCAAAGCTTGCCGATCAGCTTCCGGAGCAAGTGAAAAACGAAATACAAAGAAGTGTGTCGCCGCATGAGCTCGCCGAACGAGTACTTTCCGGCGAAGCTCCGTTCAATGGCCCCGAATCCGATGCTCTTCGCCAATTGCTGCTGGGTGCGAAATCACACCTGCAAGATCACTTTCAAGAAAAGCGAATCGCTCATACAAA
>JAXMMN010000329.1:0-1724 GCA_034366485.1 Bdellovibrionales bacterium | reverse complement strand
AGAGAAAAACTTTCGAGATTATGCGTTAGTGTTAAAGTTGGAAGGAATCTTGGCTTTCCGTGAAGGCGACCAGAAGATTTTTAATTCTAAGTTTGAGCTATCGTTGATGCGATATGCGGCCCAAGAAAGACCGATCGAGCTAGCAATTGCAGAGCTTGATTTTGGGATCCTCTTGAATGAGCTATCTGACCCAAGGGCGAAAAACTATCTTAGAAAAGCCCACAACAAGTTTACCGAATTAAAAGTTCCCTATTTTAAAAAGGCAACAGAGGCAGCCCTCAAGGATGCTGGAGAGCATGTAGCGGCGGAAGCGACAGGCGGAGTAAGATCTGAAAAAGTCGCTCAGACGCTTTTGGAAGTCAGTCTCGCAGCACTCTCCTCGATTGATAAAACAGAACAGTCTCGTGCTTTGCTTGACAAGACGATCGAACTTTTCGAGGCGGAACGGGCGCTCTTGTTTTTGAAGGCCGATTCTGGAGAGCTTGAATTCTTGTTGGGGCGCGGCGCTCTTCAAACTGATATCTCCCAACCAGATGGATTCAGTCGAACCATTCTTTCGAAGGTTCAAAGTACGTTAGCGCCGTTGGTAGCAGCGAACACCGAAGAAGGCGTCTTGTTAGGTTCCCATAGTGTCATTGCCAAGAATTTAAAAAGTATGATGGCCGCGCCTATTTTAGTGCGTGGAAATTTGATTGGTGTTCTCTACCTTGATAACCGAATCGAAAAAAAGCTTTACATGTCAGAGGATGGCGAATTTCTGATGGCGATTTCTGCACAAATCGGCGCATTGTTGCAGATTAGTAAACTTGCGAGTGTAGAAATTGAGAAAAAGACGATTGAAAAGGACCTAGAACTGACGGCGGCGGTTCAGATGCTACTGTTGCCTGAGCATCGAGACTTTGTGAAAGAGGGAGTTTCGATCACCTCGTACTACCAGCCAGCCAATATTTCAGGCGGGGACTGGTGGTGGTATTCAACGGACCCGCATGGAAACCTTCAAATCTACCTCGGGGACGTGACGGGACATGGCCCGGGCTCAGCGATGATTACAGCGCTCGTGGCGGGGGCGCTCCGTGCAACGAGCTCCCCGTTGATCAATAGAGGGAGCGAAATTGGCGATTCCACTGGCGAAGTCTTGCGAGTAACTAGCAGTGATCTTCGGTCGGTTGCCAAGGGTGACTATTTGATGACCATGAATGTGGTTCTCATCAATCCAAAAACGAGAGAAGTCACCTTTTGGTTCGCAGCAGGAACGGTTGTTGTTGTTTTGAAACAATCAGGTGAAGCGCAGATTTTTCACGTACAAAGTACGCTTCTCGGAATCGAAGCAGAATCTTTCGGCTCTGAAAAAACTCAACTCGAAAAAGGCGATCGGATTTTGACCTTTACTGATGGAATCACCGAGCAAATGAATGCACAGGGTACGCAGCTCGGTGAGCGACGTTTAATTAAAATGTTGAAAGAATCAAAAGCGATGCCTTTGGCTGACGCCCGCGAGCACATTGTTAAAGCTGTCCACAAGTTTCGAGGTGAAGTGGCGATGGCGGACGACATGTGCTTTGTATTGGTAGAGCTGTGATGGTGAGTGTATGAAAAAAAAATCGAGTGCGGAAAAACAAAAACGGACGTCTGTTCTTGATCTGAAAAAAGAATTTTCTGCCATTTTTCGAGCCATGGATCATCTTGGCTGGGCTGAGCATGGCTTTGGGCACTGTTCGCGTCGA
>JAXMMN010000328.1:0-10327 GCA_034366485.1 Bdellovibrionales bacterium | reverse complement strand
TTCGCCTGGTTCCCGGAGATCCGATCACACTTCTGATCGGCGAACGGGGAGCTTCGCCAGAAGCGATCGAGGAACTAAAGGCGAGAGTCGGGCTCGATCGGTCATTGCCAGAGCAATACTTCAAATTTGTTTTCAACGCCGTTCGGGGCGACCTAGGAACTTCGATTCTTTCGGGTCGAGATGTTTTTTCGGAGTTCAAAGAGCGCTTTGCTGCGACTTCCGAACTTGGGTTGCTTGCGCTCTTTATTGCTACGCTGGTTGGCGTTCCGCTTGGGATCTTTGCGGCCTTGATGCGCGGCCGTTGGTTCGACCGACTTTCAATGGGCATTGCAGTCGCGTTCTATTCGATGCCGATTTTTTGGTGGGGTTTGATGGCGATCGTCATTTTTAGCGTCAAACTTCAGTGGCTCCCTGTTTCTGGCCGAATCAGTGTCGAGCACGATGTGCCTCTTTGGTCTGGCATCCTGATTTTAGATTCTTGGTTTTCTCCGGGAGATTTCACGTCGCGCTTTGCGGCCTTCCGAAGTGCCGTTCATCATTTATTACTACCGGCACTTGTCTTGTCGACAGTTCCCCTGGCTGTGATTGGTCGCATGACACGTTCAAGTCTGTTGGAAGTTCTAGGTGAAGACTATGTACGTACAGCACGAGCCAAAGGGCTGTCGCGCTTTCGTGTGGTTGTCATTCATGCGCTACGAAACGCCTTGATTCCAGTGATCACCGTCATCGGTTTGATGTTGGGAACGATTTTAACTGGAGCGATTTTGACGGAAACGATTTTTTCGTGGCCGGGGCTTGGTCGATGGTTGGTTTCGGCCGTCTTATCTCGCGACTATCCGGTGATTCAAGGAGGAATTCTGATGGTCGCCATCGTTGTCCTTTCAACAAGTTTATTTGTGGATGTACTTTACTATTTCATTTCTCCTAGATCCCGAGGCGCGAAGTAGATGCTAAAAATTCCTCGGAAAGAACCCCTGACAGTTTTGGCAGTTGCGATTCTTGGTACAGCCGCAATTGCCGGCGTGTTTGCCAATCAGATTGCGCCCTATAGTCCCACGCAAACGTTTGAGGGTGCCTATTCGCTTCCTCCGTTTTTTATGGATGGGGCAGATCCAAGGTTTTTTCTGGGTACGGATGATGTCGGCCGAGATCTATTCTCGAGGCTACTTCATGGCGCTCGCGTGTCGCTGCTGGCAGGGCTTTCGGTTTCGATGATCAGTCTTTTCATCGGAGTCATTCTTGGAGCGATTGCTGGTTGGCGAGGCGGTTGGATCGAATCACTCATCCTTCGCGCTATGGACACGATGATGGCCCTGCCGAGTATTCTTTTGGCGATTGTTGTGGTCACAATCCTAGGACCGAGTCTTACGAACGCTATACTTGCAGCTGCGATCACCGCCGTACCTTCTGTCGTGAGAATCGTTCGCGCAGCCATACGTGAAGAAAAAGCAAAGCCTTATGCGCTTTCCGCCAAACTTTACGGTGCAAGCGGCCTAAGAATTGTCTCCGTCGAACTTATGCCGAACGCGATAGCGCCGATTTCCGTTCAGGCCACACTTGGTTTTGGCGATGGAATTCTCAATGTCGCAGCGCTTGGATTTTTAGGCCTAGGTGCTCGTCCGCCGATGGCCGAATGGGGCACGATGCTGGCGGACTCGCGCGCCTATGTTGAAAGTCAGCCGTGGCTTGTGACAGCGCCGGGAGTTTGTATTCTGCTTGTGATCTTGTCTTTCAATTTGATCGGCGACCATCTTCGCGATCGTTTTGATCCAAAGCTTCGCGAACGGCAGGCGCAATGAGCAATCCGGCGACGCTACTTGAAATTCGTGATCTTTCGCTGACAATTGGTGCTGCTCGTCCTCTTCGCGATATTCGATTGAAGATCGAAAAGGGTCGTTCCTTGGGAATCGTCGGTGAATCTGGATCTGGCAAATCGTTGACCTCGCTCTCGATCATGGGGCTTCAGCCTGATCGCGCCCAGTTAGCCGGGGAAATTTACTGGAAGGGACAGAACCTTCTTCAGTTAGACTCGGAATCACGATCGAGCTTACGCGGAAAAGAAATCGCAATGATTTTTCAAGATCCGATGTCCAGTCTCAATCCCTCCTACACAGTTGGGTTTCAAATTGATGAAGTTTTGCGGCTTCGCCTAGGGATTCATGATGCGAGTGATCGTCGGAAGCGGGGGCTTGCGCTTTTGCGCGAAGTTGGAATTCCGGCTCCGGAAGAACGCTGGCAAGCCTATCCGCATCAACTGTCTGGCGGAATGAGCCAACGAGTGTGTATCGCAATGGCGTTGGCGGGCGAACCGGAGCTGCTGATTGCCGACGAGCCAACCACCGCTTTGGATGTAACGGTTCAACAGCAAATCCTTCTGCTGCTGCGTAAGCTGATGAAAGAGCGCGGAATGTCGTTGATCTTTGTCACTCATGACCTCGCTGTCGCGATGAAAGTCTGCGACGACATTGCTGTCTTTTATGCCGGAGAAACGGTCGAAACCGATACCGCTGCTAGGATTTTAGAAAATCCAAGACACCCGTACACGGCGGCCCTGATGCGTTCGAGACCAGGATTTGGGCAAAATGTCAGAACGCGCTTAGCGTCGATCGGCGGAGCGGTGCCTCAATCGACAGAACAAATTGTCGGTTGCAGTTTTGCCGCAAGATGCGAGAAAGTTTCCGAAGCATGTCGCCACCAGAAGCCGCCCGTGCGCGGCGACTCTTCGACGTTTGTGCGATGTGTTTTGTAAGAATGCGATGAACAAGGAGTAGATTTATGATGAATACGATTAGACCATTTTCATTTACAAGTTCGCGACCAACGGTGCGCCTGGTGCTCAGCGGTGTCGTCGCACTTTTGATGTTGTTGATCGGACTCAGTGTTCAGGCGGAAACAAAAGTTTCTGCATCTGAAGTAAAGAAAGAAACAGTCGAGGCGGTTGAAGCAGCGGGTGCCTTTGCTGACGAGAAAAAAGAAGAATTCACAAAGCGAATGAAAGCCAATATCGACGAGCTCGATCGCGAAATGAATGATCTTAAAAAAGAAACTGAGTCGGCTTCGAAAGAAGCAAAGGCTACTGCCAATAAGCGCATCCTCGAGATTCAGAAAAAGCGAGATGCGATGGTGAAAAAATATGAGGCGCTAGAAAAGTCTTCGGACAAGGCATGGAAAAAAATGAAGACTGGTCTTGAAAAGGCCTGGGGCGAGGTTAAATCCGCTTATTCGGATGCGAAGACCGAACTGAAATCGGAAATGAAATCGAGCAAGTGACCAAAAACGTAATTGGCGACGTTCTCCTAAAAGCCATCAACCTTACAAAGTCCTACGACGTCAGCGGTGGATTTTCCAAAAATCGCCGTGTCGTTCGGGCTGTGCGCGGAGTTTCTTTGGAAGTTCGCCAGGGTGAAACCTTGGCCATCGTTGGCGAAAGTGGTTGCGGGAAGTCGACACTCGCAAGACTTCTCGTAGGACTAGAAAAGCCCGACACGGGCGAAATACAAATGGCGACTTCTCAACTGGGTGTGCGAATCCCAATGGTGTTTCAAGACTCGTTGGGTTCTTTGCACCCGCGCCGATCGGTTCGCAATCTCATCGTCGAACCACTTCTGATTTCCGAAGGGCGCGTTCGCTTGACTCCAAAATTAAACGACCGCGCCCGAGAACTGGCCTCCTCGGTCGGTCTATCGGAAGATCATCTTGACCGTTTGCCGCATGAGCTTTCTGGTGGTCAGCGCCAAAGGGTAAACATCGCAAGGGCCCTTGCCTCCGAAGCGAAGACAGTTCTTTTGGATGAACCCTTGTCGGCACTCGATGTTTCGATTCAGGCGCAAATTCTGAATCTTTTAATGGACCTTCAGGAATTTCGCGGCTTAGCAATCATCTTTATTTCACATGATCTCGCCGTCGTTCGACACTTTGCCCACAAAACTTTGGTTTTATACATGGGGGAGGTCGTCGAAAGTGGCCCGACTGAAGAGGTTTTGCAGGCCCCTTGGCACCCGTACACGCGTGCACTCTTAGCGGCCGATCCCTCGGCGGAAGTATTGGCGGACCCGAAGATAGCGGTGCTGTCTCAAGATGCTGCCCCCATCGCAGAGCCTCCTTCGCCGTTTGAGCAGTTTTCCGGGTGCCCGTATGCCGCGAGATGCTCGATGGCCGAAACGTCCTGCCGGTCAGAAAAACCCAGACTTGAAGCGTTTCAAAGTCGGGCCATCGCTTGTCTCCCGAGGTCGCGGGAACTAAAATCTTCGAATGGAATCAGTCCGGCTCTATCTTAACCGTCTGCCGAGCAAGCAAACGGACAAATCGTTCTATCGCCAGGTCAACCCTCAGCAAACCATCGTGATTTATGATCGTCGACTTCCCGAGCACGTTCCGGGATTTCGCCAGTGGCTTGCGCAGTTCCCATATGTATTTGCTGTTCGATCTGGCGAATCTTTGAAGTCGGTCGACGCATTCAATGGGTTTCTATCCAAAGTCCATCGCAAAATCGGCAGTGAGGCGAATCCTAGCTGGACTGTGCTTGCGATTGGCGGAGGCTCAGTCGGAGATTTCGCCGGTTTTTTTGCGTCGGTGTATAAACGTGGTTTGAAGCTGGTCCATTTGCCGACGACGTGGCTTGCAGCAATTGATTCGAGTCACGGCGGAAAGACCGGACTCAATTTTCAAGGGGCAAAAAATCAGATCGGGACGTTCTATCCCGCGGCTGCGACCGTGATGGTGCGATCGGTATTAATGGCATTGCCGAAGGCGCAGTTGGTAGACGCGCTTGGCGAGCTTTTGAAAATCGCGATCATCGATGGAAAACCCTGGACCCAAAAGATGCGTCTTAAACACACGTCGACGCCGCAACTGGCGCGCGAAGTGTGGAAGTTATTAAAGCCTGCTGTTGAAGCCAAAATGAAAATTGTTCGGCAAGATCCCTTAGAAAAGTCGGGTGAGCGATATCGCCTCAACCTCGGCCATACCTTCGGTCACGTGATCGAAGGAGCCACAGGTGCCACCCACGGACTGAGCGTTTGGCTGGGACTGCAGTTTGCGATCGAGCTCAGTTTGGAAGAAGGCATTTTAGATCCGAAACGCGGTGCCGAACTTCTAACGTGGCTTGCAAAGCAAAGCGCTATGCCGGTTGTTCAAAGACCACGGCTCAAGAAACAAATCGCCACTAAATTGATGAAGACCGACAAGAAACGATCAGGCACGAACGACGTGAAGTTTGTTTTCATCAAAGGACTCGGAAAAACAGAGGTCCGAAAAATTTCCATCGATCGGCTTTTGAGCGCTGCAAAAGAAAATGGATGGCTTCGATGATTCGTGTCCAGCGGCCTTTTTATTTTCGAGGCCGCATTCCGCTTTCAAAATCGTGGCTGAATCGAGCTCTCATTCTTCGATCCATCCACAATCAAATTCGAATCCTCGATTGGGAGCCGTCTGATCTCGACGGTGCGGATGTCTTGGCGCTCGATCATGCACTAAAAGACTTGGCTGCAGGTAAAAATGATTTCTTCATAGGAGAAAGCGGCACAGGGCTTCGATTTCTTTTGGCGCGACTTTCAATTCAAACGGGTCGGTTCACATTGCGCGGGACGGAGAAGCTTTTGTCTCGCCCGCTGAACGAACTTATTCGGGTGCTCTCGATACTCGGCTGCGCCATCGAAAAGACATCCACGACGGAACTCTCCGTCATCGCAAACGGTTGGCCGGATGCAGTGACAACAGTGAAAGTTGCAAGCAATGAGACAAGTCAGTTCGTGTCGGCGCTTCTTTTGGCAGCTTCACATCGTGCGCAGGGGCTGACCGTCGAAACGGAAGATCCTGTTTCGGCGGGTTATATTGAAATGACCAAAGATCTTGTTGATCAAGTCACGTCGAGGGGCCGACGCGTCTTGGTACCGGAAGTGGACGCAAGTTCGTCGGCGACCTTAGCGGCGATTGTGATCGCTGCCGATCGAAAGGAAAACCTCGATTTTGTTCGAAATGAAGTTCAATTTCTCAGGGACCAAGTCGACAAGTCAAAGCAGCCAGATCGCGTCTTTTTTGATCTCGTGCGCGACCTTTACGGCCCAACGGATTTCGGCCAAACGCCGACAGCGAATCAGGCTGTTTCCACAGGTCAGCATCCGGTACAGCTAGAACTGGATTTGCGCTCAGCTCCAGATTTGTTTCCTATACTTTCCGCGCTTGGCGCCTTGCAAGTGGGCGGTGTGCGCCTCACGGGTGCGCCACATCTTCGACACAAAGAATCTGATCGAATTTCTGAAATCGCAAAGCTGTTGAGGCTCGTCGGCGTTTCTGTAAAGGAACTTTCTGACGGAATTGAAACGAGTCCTGTTTCATTCGAACTGCAAACTCAGTGGCGCAGTCGAAGCAAGCTAGGATTTCCGTATGTCTACGAACCACCGTCCGATCACAGGCTGGCATTTGCGGCTGCGGTGCTTGCGGGCGCGGGTGTACCGATCGAGCTCGTCGGACGAGGCATGGTTTCAAAAAGTTTTCCAACGTTCTGGTCGATCATCGAAGGAGACGGACCGAAAGTGGCAATCGTTGGCCACAGGGGGACTGGTAAGACCGAGGCGTCGAGACGTTGGGCCCACCTTCTTGGAGCAAGAGCCACGGCGGTCGATCTGGATCGCGAGATTGAGCGACTTTGTGGTCGCTCGGTTCGTGAACTTTTCGAACAAGACGGTGAAGGTGAATTTCGCTGGTACGAAAAGAAGGCCTTCAGAGAAATGGACGATGAAAGCCGCAGGCGTGTGGGCGCATTTCTGGTAGCTTGCGGTGCCGGTTTCGACACATCGAAAATCGACTCTTCCTGGCAGAAAATCTGGCTCAGGCGCGACACGGACGAAGATGGTCGCGTGTTTTTCGGAAGACCGCGTTTAGATCCCGAAATTACTGCTATCGAAGAATCGAAGAAGCGGTACCAGGAACGAACTTCAAAGTATCTCTCGGCAGCAGATCGTATTTTTGATCTTGCAGAGGGGGATAGCGATCCTTCCGAGCAGTTTTGGGTTCGAGATTTATTTGATGAGGACTCATTGTCCGCGCTAGGCGGAACGATCTCGTTGACCCCGGAATCGGATGTGGGTGCCGCGATCGAACGGTACTTGCGGTGGGGTGTCGCCCGTGTCGAAGTCCGCGACGATCTGTTTGACCACGATAAATGCGCCCTCGTTTGGGAGAAATTAAAAGAGCTACCGACAAACAGATTAATAATCAGTTTTCGAAATCCGCTAGAGACTGAAAAAACCATCGGCTTTTTGGAGGAGCTTTTGAAGCGGCCCTCTTTCGCAGGGATCACAGTCGATTGGCCATTTGAAGTTGCAAAAGAATTGCCGGCACGTTTGAAGGCGGTCCTTCAAAATACCAAGGTAGATTTCATTGCCAGCTGGCACGGAGCCTACAGAAATCTTGATCTTGAAAAGATTGTCGAGCTAGAGCGCTCGCTCTTTAAAGAATTCAGTTTCGAGCAAAGTCGCCCGAAAGTTGCGATAAAGCTTGCGGCATCCGTCGACGACTTTCATCAACTAAGAACCCTTCACGATTGGGTCCGTCAATCCACCGGTTCACGAGTGTTTTTGCCGATGACTCCCGAAGGCCAGCGGCCGCGGTGGGCGTGGTATCGGCTACTAAGAGGTTCGCGTGTACCGATGGGGCTTTCTTTTTGGCGAGATGGTATTGGCACCGCGGGAGACCAGCCAACCTTTTCGCAGTGGTGGCGCAGAGAGCGCTTTGGCATCGCCCAGAAATTTGCTGCAGTACTTGGCGATCCTATTCATCATTCGCGAACACCTCTCGAACACGATTCGTTTTTTACATCGCTTGGCATGCCGATCTTTGCCATTCAGGTTTCAAGAGAGGAAGCCGAAGCGGCCTTGCCTTTTTTGGCAGACCTCGGCCTAACCGCCGCAGCGGTGACGTCCCCCTTGAAGGAATTGGTCGTTAAGCACTTAAAAATTTCGTTTGCGCCAGTTTCGGCAACGAACTCGTCGTCACAGTTTTTGGTAGCTGCGAATACTATTGCGCTGACTAAAAATGGTTGGCTGGCGACGTCAACGGATGAAGCGGGCTTTCGGGCTATGTGGAATGAAGCGAAGCAGACCTATTCGCACATTGATTTTTCAGCCTCCGCAGTTCTATGGGGTGGTAGTGGAATAAAACAGGCTGTGCAGAACGTTGTTCCCGCGGCGACCCACCTGCGTGCGTCGCTCGGTCCAGCGATTGGGGAAATGTCGACTCAGCCTGAAATCGTGATCTGGGCCTCAGGTAAAGACCGCGGCGAGTGGCCCAAAGCCTGGAGACCGAAATTGGTTTTAGATTTATCTTACACCGATGATTCTGCAGCAAGAACACTGGCGATTGAAACGGGCGCAAAGTATATTTCTGGCTTGTCCATGTTTCGCGCCCAGGCCGTAGGTCAACGTGAATTCTGGAGCGCGCATTTAAGCCAGTAAGGTCCATGAAGGAGAAGTCATGCCGTCAGCCAACCGCTTTGGTGAAATTTTTCAGGTGACGACGTTTGGTGAAAGCCACGGTCAAGCTATTGGCTGCGTGATCGATGGATGCCCCGCGGGAATTTCGATTTCAGCGGAACAAATTCAAAAGGAACTTGATCGCCGACGGCCCGGACAAGCCGTTTGGACTTCGGCAAGGCAAGAACCAGATCAGGTCGAAATCCTCTCCGGAGTTTTTCAAGGGAAATCACTTGGAACACCGATTGCCGCGATTATTCGAAATGTGGATGCGCGTTCTTCCGACTACAAAGACATTCAAGCGGCTGTTGATAGCGGAAAAAAACCTGTTCGAGTTGGACACGCCGACGATCTTTGGCGTGAAAAGTTTGGCCACTCGGATGTTCGTGGCGGCGGTCGAGCGTCGGGTCGAGAGACAGCGACAAGAGTTCTAGCTGGAGCGATCGCTAAGCAATTGGTCTCAGCACTGGTGAAAGATTTAAAAGTCTTGTCTTTTGCGTCAGTAATTGGCGCAGAAAAACTGGAAGAGTCCGAGTTTCAAGAGACAATCAAAAAGTTTGAGGCCGGAACAATCACGACGGACTCGATCGATAAGATGGTGGCAAGGTTTCCCTCGGCCGCACGAGAAAAGAAAGTCGAAGCTCTGCTGGTCGATGCGGTTAAAAGTGGAAAGAGTTATGGCGGATCGGCCGAAATTATTTTGTCGGGTGTTCCACGCGGCACAGGTCAGCCGATTTTTCATAAGCTGAAGTCAGACTTACTTGGTGCCTATCTCAGTGTCGGCGCTACAGCTGGCGCAGAATTCGGAGCCGGCTTTTCGTCAGCCGTTGAAGAGGGAACAGAGTTTCATCAACCTGGCAAAACCGAAAACTATGGTGGAATCCGAGGTGGACTTGCGACAGGCGAGCTTATTTCTGCAAGAGTCGCGTTCAAACCGACTTCGACGGTGATGGACACAGCAAAGAAAGGGCGACACGACCCTTGCATTGTTCCCCGGGCAATTCCTGTGCTTGAGGCTATGACCTGGCTTGTGATCGCCGATCATCTTCTTTGGTCACGCCTCGATAGAGCTTAGCTGCTCGCTATGGTCCGCCTACATAATCTGTTGAACCGGCAGACGCCGTTGTTTCGGTTCCTCTGCCAAATGATTCATTCAGACGCTTTATCCAGTTCGGAACGCCAAAGTTTTTTGGACATGGCACTTCCTCTGCCTCGCCTCGAATCACTGTGCACTTCACTGGCTCCGGCTTAGTTTCGGGACGAACGCGATAAGTGACTTCGCGGCACATGGTTCCAGACTCTCCACCATCGCACACTTGCACCGTTACTATTTGCCCAGCCTCTGTGTTTCTTGAAGCAGTTTGCATTCGTGGACCGCCGCCTGAACCACCAATTCCAGAAGCCGCCCAAGTTTGCGAACCGGCGAAAGTGCCAAGGAAAGCAGAGAGGAGTGTGAAGACGGTTGAAAGATGAATGAGAAATTTCATTGGCGGTCCCTTTGTAACGACGAGATCGGAAGATCCAAATTCTCTAAGCTATTCTCTATGCTGCATTCAAACGCATTCGATTGGCGTGCAGCGATGGAAGTGCAGCCACTAACGCTGTCAGTAGCCATAAATGTGAACACGCGCAAGTCTCCGCGACTTTCTTGGAGCTTTGCGACGGCTACTTTTTGTCGGAAAGCTTCGGCATCAATTTCCAGCCACTTTTGCAAAGCTGCATCAGACAAACCTTCCGCGTAAAATCCGAGAAAGTTTTCGCCTGTTTCGTAACCCTTTTCTGGCTTCAAGTGCGACTGAACCATTTGAACACCAATGGTGACCAAAGTTTCAGGCGACAAATTGACTTGAACGGTG
>JAXMMN010000327.1:0-5078 GCA_034366485.1 Bdellovibrionales bacterium | reverse complement strand
GGTGAAAAGCTGACCTCTGGATTCACGACGAACTATCAGATCAATAGTTCCAATGTGACAGCCAATCAGTACAAAAAACTGACGGCAATGGTCACGCTGACTGCCACCGAAGCATTTTAGTCGAAGGCATTGAACAGAAGTACGCTAATCGACCGCGCCCATTTCGATGTATTGCTTCAGCTGAAGCCCGGCGATACGACCTACCTGCCGCCAGTCAAGAGTCGCGAGGTCTTCAGACGCGTGGTGATCGATTGGCAAATGCATCAACCGACTGGCGTCGCCATCAAGCTCAAGCACGCCCTGTGACGCCAAAAGGCGCACCTCAAAGTGCGTCTTCAATTTCCCTAGATCCGTCGAGACTTCGGCCGCCTTCAGAGCGTTGCCAAGCAGATTGAAAATCTCGGCAGAACCGAAGTCACCATTGCGAACAATTTGGTGAACCGTATTTAAAAGCGAAAGGGCCACATCGAGCCTAGAATAATCCGAACGTAGGCCTTCGAAATCTTCGATCATCGAAGCCTCGCGCAAGCTATGCAAATCGGACTCTCCGCCGAGGCGAGATCTGCGATCTTCATAGCTTACTTGAATGTAACGGGTAGGTTCGAGAATTCCGCCACCAAAACGCTTTTTACTTTTTAGCGCCGATCGTCCAAAAAGCTGCAACCGATTGCCAGAATTCGTAAGCACAGTGACGATGAGATCGGCCTCGCCATACCGCTGAGTTTTAAGAACAATCCCTCTAGTTTGAGCGAGCATCTGGTAACTTTCCCGCTACATCAGTCGGCAATTCTGATGTCTTCAGACGTCCCCGCTGCAAATAGAAAAAGGCTCCGACGATCCCAAACAAGAACTGAAACATTTGAATCAACGTGATACCGACGGTTCCAACTTGCGTCGGCTGCCCCAGCGCTGCTTCAAATAGGAAATAAAATACGGCCTGGCCCACACCGACACCCGCCGGCGACACCGGCACAGCCTGCGCCACGAGTCCGATCGGAATACAAAACCAGAAAATCGAAACAGGAATGTGGCCTTCACCGAGAAGTCCTGCGGCGAAATAAAAAAATGCGATGAGGAACAGTTGGTTCGCTACCGAAAACAGCAGAGCGAACATCAGTTCTCTCGTGCGGTAGCGATACGAATGCATGGCCCGATAAATGTCTTCCAAAATCTTGTGCCCAGGAAGTTTTTCAAGCCACTTCGCCATCCAGCGAAGTGGGGTCTGAAGCCTACGAGAAAGTGAAAATGCGAGGATTAAAATAAAAACGAGTGTCACAAGTAAAGTACCCGTGCCAATCGCTACGAGCCGCGCATCGTGATCCAGTCGATCGCGAAACATCAAAATGGCAAGCGAGCCCGAGAGGACCATCACGAAGAAACCGATCAATCGGTCCATGAATACACTGACGCCCGCCGCGAGCTTTTGCTCTGGATGATCTTGCGCCAAATAATAGCCCTTGATGATGTCGCCGCCCACGCTGCCAGGCATGGCGTAGTTAAAAAACAATCCCATCAACGTCAGCGGCAGTGTCTTCGCGGTCGTCGTATTGAAGCCTTGACCGCGCAGAAGAAAAAGCCAGCGCGCATTGTTGACAAGGATTTGTGCAAACGCGAGTGAGCCGAGGAGTAAAAAGGCTTTGGGCTCGAGCACGATTTTGAGCGCCTCGAGATCAAGACCGCCACGTCGAACGATCCAAACAATTAAGCCAACCGCCAAGAGAATCTTCAGTAAAACTTTGATCGCGCCAGCCAAGGACTTCGATTTGGGGATGCCATTTTCAGATTTTGTCACCACACTGTTCTACGCCTCTTGACCTTCTCTCGGGAAGGGGCGAAACGAGAGTTTTCGGAGGAATTATGAACGTCGCCATCGTCGGTACTGGATATGTGGGATTGGTCGCGGGAGTTTGCTTTGCTGACGCGGGGCACAACGTTTGGGGCGTTGACCGAGACGAAAAGAAAATCGCTTCCCTCAAGCAAATGGAAGTTCCGATCTACGAACCGGGACTGAGCGATGTTTTTGAACGCTCGGCTTCGCGCCTAACATTCACCACCGATCTCGCGCTGGCCGTTGAAAAATGCGACGTCATTTTTGTCGCCGTCGGGACTCCGGAAACCGAAGACGGAAGCGCCGATATGCGCCCAACAATGGCTGTCGTCGAGGCCGTCGCGCGGGCCGCCAAAACACCAAAGTATCTCGTCTTAAAAAGCACCGTGCCTGTTGGCACCGCGAAAAAGGTTCGAGCGAAAATCAGCGAAACGACGAAGGTCGACATTGAAGTCGTCAGCAATCCAGAGTTTCTAAAAGAAGGTGCCGCCGTCGAAGACTTCCTGAAGCCAGATCGCGTCGTCATCGGCTGCCAATCTGCAAAAGCAGAAGCGGTGATGCGCGAACTGTACGAGCCCTTCGTGAAAAACGGCAATCCAATTTTGTTCATGGATAATGTGTCAGCAGAGATGACGAAGTACGCGGCGAATGCGTTTCTTTCAGTCAAGATCAGCTTCATCAACGAACTGGCACTTTTGGCCGATGAACTTGGTGCCGACATCAACGATGTGCGCCGTGGCTTCACCTCTGATAGCCGAATCAACCCGGCCTTCTTCTACCCTGGCGTCGGCTTCGGTGGCAGCTGCTTCCCAAAGGATGTCAAAGCTCTCATTCACAGCGGCCGCGACGTTGGTGTCGCTATGCAGGTTGTTGAATCCGCTGACGCCGTCAACGATCGGCAAAAGTTGATTTTGTTTGAACGTCTCAAAAACTACTTCGAGGCGCGCGGCGAAACGCTAAAAGGTAAGCGAATCGCAATGTGGGGCCTCGCCTTCAAGCCGCGCACGGACGACGTTCGCGAAGCTCCTGCCATGTACATCATTGAAAAACTTGTCGATGCAGGTGCAACGGTTGTCGGCTTTGATCCCGTTGCAATGGATACGGCTAGTGCTTCATTCACCCGTCCGTTCATTCGAGCAGGCAGCGCAATGGAGGCCGCAAAAGGAGCAGATGCCCTTGCGATTGTAACTGAATGGAATGAATTCCGAACGCCTGATCTACAAATGCTGAAGGCGGCACTCAAACGTCCCGCGATCTTTGATGGAAGAAATGTTTTGGATCCAGCTAAGGTTTCAGCGGCAGGCTTCGACTATTTCTGCATTGGTCGCCAATCGCGAAGCCAGGCAAAATTGAGCGTGAAACAAGACGTCTCGACGAGCGGAAAGTCGGCTCTCGTTGCCGGAGCCGCTGGCTTCGTCGGAAGTCACTTGGTCGACTCACTTCTTGAACAAGGATACTCGGTCGTCGGAGTCGATTCCTTTGTCACCGGTCGAGAAGAAAACTTGGCAGCCGCCCTTCGACATCCAAAGTTTAAGTTCGTGAAGCACGACATTCGCCAACCCATCAGCGGCGCCTTGAAAGCCATGGGTCTGGAAATCAAACCTGGGCTTTTCACAGAAATCTACAATCTCGCTTCACCTGCCTCGCCAGTGGATTTCGACAAAATCCCTCTCGCAATTTTGGAAACAGCCGCAACTGGACATCGCTACCTCCTCGATCTCGCTCGCGATGTGAAAGCCGTGTGCCTATTCGCAAGCTCCAGTGAGGTATACGGCGACGCCGAAGTGCATCCGCAGGTTGAAACCTATTTCGGCAACGTCAACACAGTTGGCCACCGATCGTGCTATGACGAAGCAAAGCGCTATGGAGAAGCACTGTCTGTTGCGCACGCAAAAGAATTTGGCACGCAGGTTCGCATGGCTCGGATCTTCAATACTTACGGCCCCCGCATGCGACCAACCGACGGCAGAATTATTCCCAACTTTTTCATGCAAGCCATGCAGGGGCGCGCGCTGACAGTTTACGGCGAAGGCACGCAAACCCGTAGCTTCTGTTTCGTGTCAGACCTCGTCAGCGGATTGATTGCACTTGCGCGCAGCAACGAATCTCGACCGACAAATCTTGGGAATCCGATCGAACGCTCCGTATCTGAAATCGCGAAAAACATCTGTCAGCTGACAGGGTCGCAATCGGGAGTGACCCACCTCCCACTTCCAGAAAATGACCCTAAAGTTCGGCGCCCAAATATCGAGCGCGCGAAAAGCTTTGGCTGGTCACCTAAAGTGACTCTTGAGGATGGGCTTTCGGCGTCTATGGAATACTTCCGCCAGCAGTTAACTGCGGCCGGGGGAAAAATCGCAACACCGACCGTGGGCGCACAGCCATAGCGCGCGAAGGAGCCGTTTCGAATGCCGCTAAAATTTAGCCTTGATTCAAGTTCGGTCTTCTTTCGTTGTGTCGAAGACTGTTCCGAACCGATCATGATCTCGGACCGGACAGGCCACCTTCAGTATGTGAATCCTGCATGGTGCGCGACCTATGGCTACACGAAAGCGGAAGCGATTGGTGCAACGCCGCGACTCTTGAGATCTTTGCATCAGTCCGATGAGTTCTATCGAGACATGTGGCGCCAAATTTTGGATCCGACCATCGGCGTTTGGAAAGGCGAGGTCGTCAATCGCGCGAAAGATGGACGATTTGTTCCCGTGTTTTTGACAATCACGCCCTATAAAAATGGACACGAGAATGTTGGCTATATGGCCATCGCCGTCGATCTCACCGAACGCCGATCGATGGAGCGCCAGATTTTACGGCAAGATCGCCTCGCGTCGGTGGGAATGCTCGCCTCAAGTCTCGCGCATGAAATCGGAAATCCGTTAGGAGTGATCCGCGGTCGCGCAGAGATTTTAATGAACACGCTAAAAAGTGGCATCAACAGTACCACAAATCTCGAATCTGCTGCGCAAGGCTTAGAGACGATCATAGGGCAAATCGATCGAATTTCGCGGCTCATTGAATCTCTCCTAAAAATCAGTCGAGTGCCTCAGGAAATTCGTCTGACTCATGTTCGACTGGCTCCGATCATCCATGAAGTAGAAATTTTGATGAGCGAAAACATCCGCCGAAACGGCATCAAACTTGAAAATCGAATCGCTGAAGGCGAACACGATTTGGGCGTGCTTGCAGACGGTCAGCATCTTCAACAGATCTTGCTCAATCTTTTGATCAATGGCGTTCACGCCATCGAGGA
>JAXMMN010000326.1:0-2336 GCA_034366485.1 Bdellovibrionales bacterium | reverse complement strand
CGGGCAAAATTTAAAACGCGCTACATTCTGGCGATCGATCAAGGAACTACTGGTACCACGGTAAGTCTGATGACGGCTAGTGGCCAAGTCGTGGCGCGTGCGGATCAAGACTTTCGCCAGCATTTTCCAAAGCCGGGCTGGGTTGAGCATCGTCCCGAGGAAATTTGGAAGAGTGTCACAGACACGATCACAGCTTGTTTAAAAAAAGCGAGAGTCAGTGCAGAAGCCATTGCGGCCATCGGAATTACCAATCAGCGCGAAACAGTTTTGCTGTGGGATCGAAAGACCAGTAAGCCCGTCGGCAATGCGATTGTCTGGCAGGATCGTCGAACGACAGAGTTTTGCGAAAAACTAAAAGCAGACGGCCTCGAAGAGCAGGTGCGAAGCCGCACGGGACTTGTTTTAGATCCTTATTTTTCGGCGACGAAAATGAGATGGATTTTGGATCAGAACACGTCGCTCCGCTCGAGGGCCGAAAAGGGTGAAATCGCGGCCGGAACGATCGACACCTTTTTGTTGTGGAAATTGACCGGCGGCCATTCGCATAAAACAGACGTTTCGAATGCATCGCGCACGCTTCTGATGAATCTCGATACCTGTGAATGGGACGAAGAGCTTTTGCGAATGTTCAACGTTCCTAGGTCGATCCTTCCCTCTATCGAATCTTCTTCGGGCCTCTTTGGAACAACTCTTGGGCTTCGCGTTTTACCAGACGGCATTCCCGTTACTGGGATTGCTGGTGATCAGCAGGCAGCGCTTTTTGGACAGGCGTGTTTCGAAGTAGGGGAATCGAAGTGCACGTTTGGAACTGGAAGTTTTCTTCTGATCAACACAGGCACCGAACGGCTGGCATCCAAAGCGGGCCTTTTAACCACGGCAGCTTGGCGATTGAAAGGCGAAGCGAAGACGACCTACGCACTTGAGGGCGGCGCCTTTATCTGTGGAGCGGCCGTGCAGTTTCTAAGGGATCAATTGGGGTTCATCAAAGAGGCCAAAGAAATTGAAAAACTAGCGCTTCAAGTGCCGGATACTGCAGGCGTCGAATTTGTACCCGCGTTGACTGGTCTTGGCGCGCCTTACTGGGATCCTCGCGCAAGAGGACTTATTTCGGGTCTCACGCGTGGCACCACGCGTGCGCATATAGCGCGCGCAACGCTCGAAGCAATGGCGCTTCAAAATGCGGAAATCCTGATTGCAATGGCGAGCGATCTTTCTCGCGGCGCCGTCGGTGCAGGCTTGAAATCTGTGCGTGTCGATGGTGGAGCAAGTGCCAATGCGCTCCTGATGCAGCTTCAGGCTGATTACCTCGGAGTCGATGTCGTAAGGCCGCGAGTGATAGAAACTACTTCGGCAGGTGCAGCGTTCTTCGCGGGGCACGGCGCGGAACTGTTTGGCGACCTCAAAGACATTCAGGCGATTTGGCGATCAGATAAGGTATTTAAACCGAAAATTACTGAACAATCGCGCGCAGACCGGCTGAAAGCATGGTCACTTGCAATCGATCGAGCTCGTTTGTAGCCGCCTTAGCGCTTGTTTGTAGTGGCATGAAAGTCGCCGACAGATCTTCTGTATTGCTTCGCCTGAAACTATGTCGAAATCCAAACGATGTGTTTTGACCTTAGACAACACACTGTCTCGTGTTGACACGCCTGTCCCTGCTTTTGGTTTCAGCGCCGTCAGGTCTGCTAAGTTTGATTTTACGTCGAACCTGTTGGCAGTCGGTCAGGTACATTTACTGCTCTACATCCTCCTGAACGGTTAGTTTTGAGGGGGATCCTTGTTAAAGTTGTCGACAGTGATACGGCTTTTCAAAGTCATCAGAATCTTCGGTGTTCTGCTGCTCTTATCTTACTTCGCTGGCTTTGGCCCGAGCCAACTCATAAACAAAATTAAATCCCAGGTGGGTCAATCGTTTGTCGTCGCGGAAGAAAAAGACGGCTTACCTGCCGACAAAGTGAAGTCGGGATTGAAAGTTTCAGAAACTTCAGATGAAGAGCTATGTCTTCCAATGGGCGAGCGCGATCGAAAGGCACTGGCTCATGCGACTGGCACGGATGTCATACGTTTTCTCGAGCGATCAACTGCCGACTTGCATCGTGCGAAAGCAGCGGAAGATCAGTTGAAAGTTATGGCATTGCATTTTGATCACAGAAATTGGTCCAAAGCTTGGCTTGGTAGCGAGATTTCTCCTGAGATCAATAGCAGCGGACTAAGTGGCGCCGAGTCTCTTTTGCAGACGAACCTCAGCCATGCCTCGATGGTGCTTTCTCGTTATAATCGTCTCCTTGAAAATGGAAGACGCCAGGAGGCTTCCGCGCTTAAGGCCTTTCATTGGC
>JAXMMN010000325.1:0-2067 GCA_034366485.1 Bdellovibrionales bacterium | reverse complement strand
CCATTCTGTTTTGTTGAGAAAAGATGGTGGTTTTGTTCGAACGGCGGGTCCGTGGGTGGTGCCAGATGGCCATTTGTTTATGATGGGTGACAATCGGGACAACTCTCACGACAGTCGTCGGTGGCGCTCTTCCCCATTTTTGCCGATGGAGAACATTCTCGGTCGGGCGATGTTCGTCTGGCTTAGCTGCGATCGCACACTCGAGAGCGCGCAGTTCCTTTGCAGTCCCGCGTCGATTCGATGGAAGCGGTTATTTCACTCGGTGAATTAAAACGATGAAAGCTTGAGAGGCAGATGACGGAAGATCAGGACCTTGTAGAAGGTAAGAGTCGCAAGGGCACTTGGCCGCAGGCACTGGGCTCCTTCGCCGTTTCTGTCCTCTTGCTCCTTACTTTTCGTTGGGTCGCATTTGAGCCGTATGTGATTCCCTCAGGCAGTATGCTGCCGACGCTTAAAGTCCTCGATTTCATTTACGTGAACAAATTCTCCTATGGCCTGCGTTTACCCTTTTCTAGTCAATGGCTGTGGGAGCGTGACCTTCCCAGGCGCTGCGATGTAGCCGTGTTTCGTTCGCAGACGACGGAAGGGCAGTTCGTCATCAAACGTGTGATGGGGCTTCCTGGGGAAAAGGTAGAGCTTCTTGAGAGCGGCCGAATTCGTATCGACGATAAGCTGCTTCCGATTGAACGAATCGGCGAAAATGACGATTCGGTTCTGAGTCGTGAAAGTTGTGACACAGGGGCGGGCGGTGGCGGACGCACTCATGTGATGCAGACTTCTCGGCTCTTGCAAGATCTTGAAGTGGATCCCGTCGTCTACGCCATTGTGGTGCCTCCGGGGCATCTCGTTTTGTTTGGCGACAATCGGCATGAGTCTGCTGACTCCCGTGTTTGGGGTGCACTTCCTCGTGAGGAACTTCTTGGTCAGGCGCTAGGCATCTGGCTGAGCTGCGAAGATTCGATGTCGGGGTTGCCTCGCGTCTGTAATCCCGCGACAATTCGGTGGGACAGGATGTTTCAAGACTTGGACAAGTCGACCGAGGGGACTTAAGCCACCGTGAACAAAGACTCAGCGATCAAAAAATATCGTCGCATATTTTTAAGTGAATTTGCGGAGGCCATTCTCGCAGCGATTGTCGTAGCGGTTGTTCTTCGGGTTTTCTTTGTCGCTGTTTATCGTGTGCCCACCGAATCCATGCAGCCCAGTTTGATTCCCGGTGATTTTATTGTTGCTTGGAAAACCTCTTATGGCGTTCCTGTTCCATTTTCTTCCAGTCAGAAATGGGGCGAGCGCTTACCGGAAAGAGGCGATGTTGTTGTCTTCACGCTGCCTGGGGAAGATGCACTTTTTGTAAAGCGAGTGATCGGGCTCCCCGGCGATCGAGTTGCAATTGAAAACGGAAAAATCCGACTCAATGAAGTGACCGTCACGGCGGATCCCTCTACCGAGACCGATCAAAACAGCGGCGTTCTCCTGGCTACCGAATCCACCGGAAAGTCGACTCATGTCGTCATGAGGCGTTCTGACGTCGCTGACGCCGATTTTTTCGCTCCAATTGTCGTTCCTCCGGGCGAAGTTTTTGTTCTAGGGGATTTTCGCTCAGAAAGCGTCGACTCGCGTCAATGGGGAACGGTCCCTGTTTCGTCGATCGAAGGTCGCGTGGCTCGGGTGGCGTTCTCGCTGGAACTAGAGAACGGGCGTACAAATCAGCCAGTTGCTGGGGGCGATTTGAAAGCGGGACATGGTGGAGAGCTCCGTCCTACTGGGAGAATCCGCTGGGATCGAATCTTTCACAGGGTCGAGTAGAATTCTTGACCCCCGACTGCGGCGGGAACTACGATTCAGCCTAATGCCGATTTTGGGTCGATCCCTTCTCGATACCCGCACACTTTCTAGAAACGACATCGACGAAATCTTTTTAAAAGCCGATGGTCTTGCGCCATTGGTGAAGACGATGTCGGCGCGACGAATTAGCGATTCCTTCCGTGGAAGAGTTCCGGTTGTTTGCTGCCTTTTTTTTGAGCCCAGTACGCGCACACGAATGAGTTTTCAAATGGCCGCCTACAG
>JAXMMN010000324.1:0-2761 GCA_034366485.1 Bdellovibrionales bacterium | reverse complement strand
ACTTGTTTGAGGTAGATAGTGCCAATAGGTCGTTGCGTAAAGTCTCGGCCTCCACTGGGGAAACGAAATCGTGGCTGATGGAAAAGCCGGTACTGCCGAGCTGATCCGTAATTGTCGACGAATGTTCACTTTTATCACCATTCAAACCCCGTAAAACGACTCTAGCATGTGCATGCGCCGAAACCTTGGGCAAAATTTGAAATAGCGCTCCGTCAATTGGGCTGCTATTGTCATGAGTGTGAAACTATATTTACTTTTATTACTATTCCTGTCTGCACCGACGATCTCTTTTGCTGCTGAGCCTTCGGCCGGAAAAGCTGTTGAAGTGAGCGGCGAAGTTTCCGGTGAAGTTACATTGGCAAAAGGCGTTCAGCTGAAGCCCGGTGGAGTTCTTTTTATTTTCGCAAAGAAATCAGGAAACCCGATGCCAGCTGCTGTGCTTCGAATACCTGATCCGAAGCTCCCATTGAAGTTCTCGCTCAGTGGCAAGAATGCGATGGTTCCCGGAACTCCGTTTGATGGTCCGTTTACCATTACGGCCCGCTACTCTCCGGGCGGAGATGTCATGGATAAGTCAGGACCCGAAGGTGTTCAGACAAAACCCGTCGCGGTGGGAACTGCCGGTATTAAAATCGAACTGAAATCCAAGTAGTTCTGTAGGTGGCCCTGGACACAAAGGAAACTTTCCTCAGGTTAGAGACTCGCAAAACCCAAGTTTATTTGGTTTTGGCTTTCTTTAGCAGCTTCACTTTTTTCTATTTGATGACGGCTGCCGAACCTGGCGGTCTCGACTTTTTTGCAGGTAGGGTCGCGGTCTCTGCGCTTTCACTTTTGGGTTTGGTGCTAGTTTCTTGGATGAAGCCAAGTCATCGACTAAACGTCACTGTGTTTAATTTGGTCGGAGCCGCCTACATCCTCTTGTACCTCTATTTGCTGCACATTAATTCGTGGTCATTGATGTATCGTTGGGCCTACTTTGTCGTTGGTCTTGTATTCAGTGGATGCGCCTATTCCTGGCACTCGTTTGTTTCTCTCTCATTGTTATCGTTTTTTGCGCCGGTTGTTTTCGGTTTTTGGAGCCCTCTCAATGTTTATCAGCTCGCACATTTTCATGCGAGCAACATCGTGATCTACATTACTATGGGGATCTCCTTAAGAAATGCGTTTGAATTTCGTAAAGAGGTTGTTTCACTTACGGAAAAGATGGCTGCGGCGTCTCAGCTTCTGTTTCTGGGTAAAATGGCTGGCGGCATTGCACATGAAGTTAATAATCCGCTGGCGATCATCAATGGAACAGTTGAAAGAATTAAACGAGACAGCGATCCTACTGATTTAAAGTTGTCTGAGGGAATTACTAAGATCCAAGCGATGGTGAAGCGAATTTCGAAAGTCACACAGGGTCTGCTTTATTTTTCAAAAGATTCTGGCGGCGAGACCTTTGATGTCATTGATATCAGAGGTGTCGTGCAGGAACTTTACTCTTTAACTGGCGAGCGATTGAAGAACAGTAAGGTGGAATTTCGCATCGTCGTGCCAGAGGAGCCTTGTCAGCTTAACGTACAAGTCGATCAAGTTCGGCTCGCACTTATCGAGATCCTCGACAATGCCATTGATGCTGTTAGAAATGTCGACCAGCCAAGAATCGAACTCGCAGTTTCTACTAAAGAGGGACGAGTGTCGGTTTCGGTGACCGACAACGGCCCAGGTATTCCGCCGAAAATCATCAATCAGATTATGCACCCGTTTTTCACGACGAAAGAAGTAAATCAAGGCATGGGGCTGGGCTTGAGCGTGGCTCAAGGGATTGTGAAACGAAACAAAGGCGAAATCCAAATTCACAGCGTTCCGTCGCTAACGACCGTTGTGATTTCATTTGATAGTCCAAAGTGAACTGGGTTAGCCGGTTCTTATTTTTTCCGAAGGTGGCTTAAGATAGCTTTGGTGCCTTGATCTACGACTTTCTCGGGGACATTTGAAAGTTCGAGCCCAGGAATTTCCAAGTTCTCAAGCATCGGCAGATCGGCGAGTTCAGTAGGAAGAGAATCTAGGGCGCAAAATCCAAAATTAAGGTGGCGAAGTTTTTTGAGTTTGCAGATTACGTCTGGAACCTTGGTAAATCCGCTCTCGTAGAGATTCAATTCTTCAAGGTTTTGTAGATTCACAAAACTTTCCGGAAGTGACGTCAACGTAGAGAGTTGTGCCGTTAATTTTTTTAGGGATTTCAAGTTTCCGAATTCAGAGGGAAGTGTGGAGAACATATTGCCGTTAAGTTCCAAACTTTCGAGGTTCACTAACTTTCCGATTTCTGGCGGAAGTATAGTTTGCTCGCAATATCTTAGGTTCAACTTTTTCAAATGGGTTAGCTCCCAGAGTTCCTTTGGAAAGCCTTGGCCCTTCAGCAAACTGTTGAGATCCAATTCCCCGGTTTTGTGTTTTGCCTCGTCTTCAATTGCCTTCTTAAGCTTCAGTGGCGCCTGGCGCCGTTCCTCTTCAGCCTCCTCGCGCTCTTTCAGTTTGGCTTGAGTTTTTTTAAGACCTGCTTTGTCGATTTTAAGTTCTTTCAAAACGTTCTTTTCACTGCCGCCAATTTTTTGAATGTCTTCGATCGGATCACCCCAGCGATAGATCTCGAAGGAGCCTTTTCCTGATACGCTTTTAATGACGACGATGTCGAATTCTTTCGGAATGCTCACTTTGCCATTTAGCACTGACTGCTGAGGCGCAATAATTGCGACGGGAAGTTTGATGGTGTCGTCCCAGC
>JAXMMN010000323.1:0-1410 GCA_034366485.1 Bdellovibrionales bacterium | reverse complement strand
CAGAGGAGTTGAACTTTCGGTTCTCTCACAGATCCTGTTTTTCACAAGGAGGACAAAACAAACCATATGAAGTTTTTCTTTAACCTTTTCGCTGCAAATCCGTTCCCAATGAACATGATGGCAGCCAACACACAATCTTCTGGCGGTGGCAAAGCAGCTACTGCAATGACTAAAGCTCAAATCGAGGCTGCTCGCGTTCAGTCTCTCTTCGACGATGCGGAAGGCGAAAAAGCCAAAAATCCCGCAGCTGAATTCGAAAATCTTTTCGAAGCTTCGATTAAAGAGCGAGATTTCAAACCAGGCGATGTCGTAAAAGGCACCGTTGTTGAAGTCCAAACTGACTACGTACTTGTTGATATCAACTACAAGTCCGAAGGCCTCATCCCAATCAATGAATTCCGATTCGTCGATGGCGTTCGCGAAGTGAAACCAGGCGAAGAAGTCGAAGTTTATATCGACCGCGTTGAAAACGAAAACGGCATGGTTGTTTTGTCGAAAGACAAAGCGGACATGATGCGTGCTTGGAACGACATTTCGCGTGCGGCTGAAAACGAAGAGCTCATCGAAGGTACTATCATTGCGAAAGTCAAAGGTGGTCTCTCGGTTGATATCGGCGTGAAGGCGTTCTTGCCAGGTTCGCAGATCGATCTGCGTCCCGTGCGCAACATGGACATCTACATCGGCAAAAAATATAAATTCAAAGTTATCAAGTTCAACAAGAAGCGCGGAAACATCGTGTTGTCACGACGTGCCCTTCTTGAAGAAGAGCGCGAAAATCTTCGCACTCAAACATTGGACGCGATGAAAGAAGGTTCGATCGTTCAAGGGATCGTCAAGAACATCACCGATTACGGTGCGTTCATCGATCTTGGCGGTATGGATGGTCTTCTTCACATCACGGACATGTCGTGGGGCCGCGTAAAGCACCCTTCGGAAGTCATCAACCTCGGCGACGAAATCAAAGTTGTCGTCTTGAAGTACGATGCAGAAAAAGAACGTGTTTCTTTGGGTCTCAAACAACTTCTTCAAGATCCATGGGAAGCGGCTTTGGCTCAGTTCCCAGTTGGAACAAAGCTCAAAGGCAAAATCGTATCGCTTGCTGATTACGGTGCCTTTGTTGAATTGGCAGAAGGCGTTGAGGGTCTCATCCACGTTTCCGAAATGTCTTGGACAAAGTGTGTGAAGTATCCTTTGCAAATCGTCAATGTTGGCGACGAAGTCGACGTTCAGGTTCTCGATGTTGATTCGACAGCACGTCGTATCAGCCTCGGCATGAAGCAGTTGATGGCGAACCCATGGGTTGAGCTGAAAAACAGCTACCTCCCAGGTACGATCATCGAGGGCGAAGTGCGCTCGATCACGGACTTCGGTGTGTTTGTTGGCGTTGAAGACGGGATCGACGGTCTCGTT
>JAXMMN010000322.1:0-2459 GCA_034366485.1 Bdellovibrionales bacterium | reverse complement strand
CCAAGTGTGCGGAGCTGAAAGAGGGCGCTTGTTTGCGAGGTTCAGGTTCCAACAGTTTCGTTCGTACCGCATCGAGAACTTGTGAACTAGACACACTGAGCTCACCAATGTGTTCGAGGTCGTAATTGGTAATAGTTGACTTGGCCATAAACAATCCTGAGTTTGATCCCCTTTATTTTACCCGTTTTTTCAACATCGACGTAAAAAACGGGAAATTCTCAAGGAATGAGATTGCGCCTGAACTATTAGCAGCCACTCGATTCTTCAAAGATACAGTGCTCGAAAGTCTCCTAATTCGAATAAAAAATCGATTTGACCCTCATCTTGGATGCTTAAAACGTTTTATATCGGCATTTGTTTTGAATTTGAGTCCGATTGAATTTCCAGCAGACGTCCAGATTTTCTCTACTGTGGGTGATGTAACGAAAAATGCAGATCCAAAGTCACTTGTCCCTTTGAGATTTAACAATTGTGTTTCTCAATAGAAATATGCTATCGATCGATGGAATTTTAAATGCCCTAGGTTGAAGATTTAACACTTTTGGGAGCCTCCTACCTGCAAGACTGTTTTTTATCGCGTCTGGACAAGCACGATTGTCGGCCAGTGAGCATCAGGCTTGCCTGATAGCGTACGGTAGCCCGATGCGCGATGAGCAAGAGGCTTGACTCGCTGCGAATCCGCATCCAGCGATGCTTTTTTGAGCACAGGTGATTGTTGAGTCACCTGATGTTATATAAAGAGTTATAAATCGTTACGATTTAAAAATCAGTTTTAAGTTGTTGTTTTAGAGAGTGTTTTTAAAATTTGTTGTGGGTAATGTAACGACAGTTTGTGTGTGATATACCGTGTTGTTTGTGGGTGATACCCCGTGTGTTTATTCCACCCGGTATTTAGCTGCTTAAATTTTAAGCACTGTTACGGTGTGGATAACCGCTTAGAACCCTTTGCAAGCCTAGCTTTCTAGTTTTGTTGGTGGGTGATATACCGTGTGTATCGTGGGTGATGTAACGACGTCATTTGTGGGTGATATACCGATAGCTGGACACAATTTCATGACAGTAGTCCTAAAAGTCGGTTTTTGTCTTTGGGTAGGAAAGTGACGTTGTCTCGATCATCCAAGGTGAAGAAAAAGTTGGGCAGGGCGTTGTCTTTGGCAATTTCTTTAATCATCCGGCGAAATTCGCGCAGTTCAGCCTGGCTGCCACATTTTTCACGGAGCAATTCGAGCCCAATCTTCCAGCCGGACTGTTTACCCACATGCTTGCGAGCGATCTCGTAGAGACGCTTCTCAAGTGGTTTCCTGAGCTGGAAGTACGCTGAGTCGATGGTGAGGACTTCAAAGGCCTGTATCGCGTTATAGAGCCATTTGGACAGGGTGACTTCTACAGCGACCATCACAGATTTGTTGGGTGCCTTCTCAACAATCTTCCAGCTGTCCAGAATGCCAAATGATTCCTTGATCCGTTCACCTCCAGTCCGAATATCGGTCTTGATGCGGGTGCCAGACAGCCTCTCCAGGCTTTCTTCGAGCCGTTTGTATTCTTTCCCGCCAGTGCTTTTGTTGGTTTTTACCAGGTAGTCGTAGACACAGAAGCGAATTGTGCGTCCCTTCGCATCCGGCCGCTCCAGATTCAAACCTTCGGTCATCTGAGAGACCAGAAAGATCAAAATGTCCTTGTCATGCTGCGTTGCGCGACCTTTGACGCTGGGCGTCACTTCAAGCGATTTGTTCCCATCTTTACTAACCCACTTCCACACGCGAAGGTCTGGTTTTGTGGCCAATGAGAAAATAGGGGCTTCCATTGAAGCACCATCGTCTTTCAAAGCGTAGTCCAGCAGATCCGCGACGAACAAATCCCCGTTCGGGTGTTCCAGATCGTGCAAATTGGATCGACGCAGCCGTCCACCAATGCGCATCAAAGCATTGTCCTCAACAGCCTCTACCGCCGTGGAAGGATCAACCTCTTTGACTTCTCCGGCCTCGGCCTTCATTCGAGCAGCCTCAGCCAAGCGTTTGATACGCTCCGGGATGATGGGCTTGCTGACACGCTGGGGCATCTCAGAAAACAGTTCGGGTTGTGACTCTGGCTTGGTCATTGAATTCCACTGTATTGGTACTGACGCCAGACTGGCGACAGGCGCTGCAAGTGAGCGCGTATATATCGACTAACTTTAACACTTTTGAAACGTGTTAGAAGCCTCCAAAGCGCCCCGACCAAACGAGGCGCACGGCACCTTGATCTAATCGATTGCCCTGAAGATCAGGGCAGCCTCTGCGTTGTTCGCCGCATAATCTCGCAGCCAATGATAAAGGTCCGCGATTTCATTGCGCCGAACCTCCCAGACAAGCTGATTCAATGCGAAAAGCGTAACTACAATGCCGGCAGCGTCTGCAGAAAGCTCCCCTTCAAAACCGTTTCCAGCCACGCAGAGCTCGTAACAGGGCAGAGAAGAGGGC
>JAXMMN010000321.1:0-4326 GCA_034366485.1 Bdellovibrionales bacterium | reverse complement strand
CAATCCAGGCACAACCCTGGACGGTGTTCAGTTAGAAAACAAGTCTTGGATCGCAAGCGTATCGTTTCCACTTGAAATCTAGTTCGACAGATCCAACGCCAAACTGACAGTTCGGATGCGCCTAAAAACGCATCCGAACTTTTGTCCATGTGACCTAAGTGTCTGTTATTACGCAAAAATCTCAAGTTGATATAATATTTGATAAATTCAAACGTTCATTTGATTTTTTAAAACCACGAACCGATACTGTGTTTGGTATGTCAAAACACAATGTGGTTTCCCCAAAAGAAAAATCTGACTCAAGACAAGCTCTGCTCGAGGCGGGAAAAAAAGTTTTCGCCGTCAAAGGATTCGAAGGCGCAACCGTTAAAGATCTCGCCGACGCAGCAAATGTAAATGTCAGTCTTGTCTCCTATTATTTCGGCGGAAAAGACGGTCTTTACCGAGAATGTCTTGTCGATTTCGCTGAAGAAAGAGTTCAGGCGATTGTGCGGATCTTAAAGCCGGCAAACTCGTTTGACGAATTTAAAACGAGAATCACTATGTTCGGCGAAGAAATGATCGAGGTTCACCTCCGCGAACCAGAACTTTGCTGCATCATTCATCGAGATATCCAAATGCTAACTCCTGCCGTGGTGGAAATCTTTCGAGGCGGCTTTTTTAAGATCTTCATGACACTTGTCACATTTCTCAAACATGCCGAAGAAAACAAGCTGATTGGTGAAATGAAGGATCCAGAGGTTTCGACCTCTTTGGTCTTTGGTTCACTGATGAACATCCTCCAAAGTGAGCCTCATCGAAAAATTATTGGACGCCCCTCTATTCAGAACAAGGACTACAGAAGCCTGGCTCTCGAGCAGTGGGCACAGTTCGTCGTCCGGGGCCTAACCAATTAGGTCGAACAGCAAAGACTGGAAATATAAAGATGAAAACTACAAAAATTCTTTTTTCTATCTCGGTGGCTCTCGCGGCATTCAGCACGCCCTCCATTGCCTCAGCCCAAACTCTGGAACTTGATCAGTTTCTCGAGCAGGTCGTGCAGGGAAATGAAATGGCGACGGCTGCGAAAACACTTGAAGCAACAGCGTCCGCTTCAGCCCTTGAACCTGGCCTTCAGTTGAAACCCTCGATTTTCGCCGGTGCCTCGATGACCTCCGACGCGAAGCCGAATCCGTTTTTTCCCTATCAGCGTCTTGAGACTTCGAACTACAACGTCGGCATTCAGAATCAGTTTTCGTTTGGCCTCCAAGCAAAGCTCAGCTTCGCCTTCGCCGACTATAGTTATGTGGGAATTGCCCCAAAATACTTTGAAGGCCGTCCACAGCTAGAGGCATCCCTGCCTCTTTTGCGAAATGGTTTTGGTCGCGAAACCGGTTACGCCGTGCTGGCCGGCGAAAAGGGGTCACTTGCAAAATCGGCGGCACAAGAGGCAACTGTTCGATCAATTCTTCTTGAGGCTGAAGCGACTTACTGGCGACTTGCGCTTTCGCGCGAAGCTTTGCGAATTTCAAAGTCGTCGGTCGAGCGCGCCCAAGCAATGTTCGACTGGACCAGTCGGCGCGTTCGACTTTCACTTTCCGATCGATCTGAAAACCTCCAAGCGTCGGCACAGCTTAAAGCTAGAAAACTTGACTATCGAGTTGCCGAAGACGAGGCCAGGTCTGCAAGACTTGCATTCAACGCAGTTCGCGGTCGATCCGGTGACGTCGTTGCAGAAAACCTCACCACGTTTGACTCAAAATTTGTCGCGAAATGGAAAACTCCAGCGAAATCTGACAACCGACCAGATGTGAAGGCTTCGCTACTTCAAGCTGAAGCAGCGGAAGCCCAAGCCATGGCCGCATCCGAACGGACAAAAGCCAACTTAGAGGTATTTGGCCTTTACGCGTTCAATTCGCCTCAACGCGGCACTGAAGTAGATGCCTTCAACGACTCATGGAGCTCGAATCGCCCAACATCAACTATCGGAATTCGCTTTAACATGCCGTTAGATTTCGAAGCGACAAACAAAATCCAAGAGTCTTGGTCTGCCGAGGCCGCCGCAAATCGATCGATTGCCTCTCGAAAAAGTTTTGAACAAGATCGCGATTGGACAGACACTATTGCCCGCTTTGAATTAGCAAAAGAAAAGCTGAAGCTCTACGAGGAACTTGAAGCCGCACAGAAAGAAAAACTTGATCACGAGCGAAATCGCCAACGAAGCGGCAAATCCACGGTCGCCCAGGTCATTCTCTTCGAGTCCGACTACGATCAAACAGCTTTCGCAAGAATTCGTGCGATGGCCGAACTTCTCAATTTAAATTCACAACTTAAACTCTACGCGCCAGTTTCGAAGAACTAAAGAAGGAGTCCTCATGGATCTCTCAGAACTCTCCATTCGCCGACCGATTTTCCTAGTTTGTATTGTGATTCTTTCGATCGTCGTCGGGCTTGGTGCCATGTCGCGGATGGGGGTAGATCTTTTCCCAGACGTCACATTTCCAGTTGTAACGGTCTCGACGCCCTACCCTGGCGCAGGCCCGGCAGAGGTTGAAACTCTCGTTTCAAAGCCTCTCGAAGACGAGCTTTCGACACTTTCTGGAATCAAGCGACTTTCATCGCAGAATCGCGAAGGCATTTCGGTGGTCATTGCGGAATTCACGCTTGAAACAGACGTGAAGTATGCCGAACAGCAAATTCGCGACCGCGTTGGTTCGACCAAACGAAAACTTCCGACCGACATTCGAGAGCCCGTCATTCGACGGATCGATCCTGCGGATCAACCAATTCTTATCATGGCGGTAAACGCCGACATGCCGCCCGGTCAACTTTACGACTTAGTCAATGAACGGATCAAACCACGCCTCGAGCAAGTTAGCCAAGTGGGACTTGTCGAAATTCTGGGAGGACGAAAACGCGAAATCCAAGTTCAACTTGACCGCGAAAAGCTAAAAGATCGAGAGCTCTCAGCGACACTCGTAGCTGGTCGCTTAGCTGGCGCCGGGAATGACATTCCTTCTGGAAAAAAATCAGATGGACAAACTGAAACGGTCTTTAGAACTGTTGGTCAGTTTAAATCTTTTGACGACATTAAGAACCTGGTTGTGAATTTCTTTGGGAACGATGTCCCAGTTAAAATTTCAGATGTCGCGACCGTCACCGATACGCTGGTCGACGAAACTTCGCGCGCCTATATCAACGGGGAAAAATCTCTTTTCCTCTATGCGTTCCGGCAGTCGGGCGCCAATACGATCAAAGTCGTCGATGGTCTCATAAAGGCAGTAGAAAAAACCAATGCCGAGTTCGCAACCGAAACCGGCAAACCAAAGATTACCGTCGTTCGCGACGGTTCGGTCTGGATTCGCGCCAACATTTTTGACGTTCAAGAGACAATCATCATCGGCGTCATTCTCGCCGTGTTGACCGTTTTTCTATTTTTGGCGAACGGTCGATCGACAATCATTACGGGTCTTGCGCTTCCAAACTCGTTGATCGGTGCGTTTATCTTGATGGCGATGGCTGGATTCACCATCAATATTATGACACTTCTTGCGCTTTCACTTTCTGTTGGTCTTTTGATCGACGACGCGATCGTGGTGCGGGAAAATATTTTCCGTCATATGGAGATGGGGAAATCTCCAATGGATGCCGCCCGCCAGGGTACAGCGGAGGTAAAGCTTGCGGTTATCGGAACGACGCTTGCCGTGATCGCGGTGTTTGGTCCCCTTGGTTTTCTAAGCGGAGTTGTCGGACAGTTTTTCAAGCAGTTCGGGCTGACTGTTTGTTTTGCGATGGCTATTTCACTTTTCGACGCCCTCACAATGGCGCCCATGATGTCAGCTTACCTCGCTGGAAACACCCACAAGAAACCGGGCTCCGGCAACTCGATTTACGACCGAACGATCGGACAGGTGCTTCTTGGGTTTTCGAATTTTCAAGACTGGTTGGAAGTAAAGTATGAAGCCTTCGTACGTCTGGTCATTCGACGTCCGCTAGTTTCAATTTTTTCTTCGCTTCTAATTTTTGTCGCGTGTATGGCTCTGGCTAAGTTCGTCCCGGCTACTTTTCTGCCGACGCAGGACGCTGGCGAATTCACGGTCGGAATCGACTTGCCGCCGGGGACGAGTCTTGATTCGATGAACGAGCTTGCATTGAAGGTCGATAAGACAATCCGCGCGAACAAGGAAGTCCAGGTCTCAGCACTCACTGTTGGCTCGCGCGAAGGCGACAGCAACTATGCAGATCTTTACGTGCAACTTGTGCCGTCAAAAAAACGAAACATGAACACAAGTGAGTTCAAAGAAATTCTTCGCGAGCAGCTAAAGGCCTACGCCTTCGCCAATCCGA
>JAXMMN010000320.1:0-6003 GCA_034366485.1 Bdellovibrionales bacterium | reverse complement strand
TGCGACAATGCTAGCTGCGATAGCTCGTTAATCTTTTCATTGCTGAGTATTCGGTAAGCCCAGAAGGCAATTAAAAGAAACGAGACGAAAAAAATCATCAAGGCCGTAATCGTAAGAATCGGCATTGGAAACTGAGTGACGGCTAGTTGCTTCATTACTTTACCTCCGAGCTAGCTGCTGGAACTTCGGCAACGGGATCTTTCGCAATGGGGCGGCCGAGCTTCTGAAGATAGGCAATGACGGCAATGATTTGTCGCTCTTCCAACTTTGGAAGGCCCGAATCCTTATCAAGTCCAGCAGCAATCTGCTTGGCCTGACTTCGCGCGCTTGCGACAGCATTCTTCACATCGTCGTCCGTGTAAGGCACACCGAGCGACTTCATGACCGCAAACTTCTTCTCAAGAATTTCGAAATCCGTTTTCTTGTCGAAGAGCCATGGGTAGGCAGGCATGATGGACTGTTCAACGACTGAACGCGGATCGAGCATGTGGCGGTAGTGCCACAAATCAGGATATTTGTTGCTCAGACGAGCGAGATCCGGCCCGGTTCGTTTGGAACCCCACTGGAACGGTCGATCAAATTGCGAGTCTTGCAATTTAGAAGCGGCTCCGTAGCGAAGTACTTCCCAAGAATTATGTCGGATCATTTGCGAGTGGCAAACGTAGCAACCTTCTTTCACGTAGATATCGCGACCCGCAAGTTCGAGTGCCGTGTATGGCGAAACAGTTGCCTCTTCTTTGACATAGCTATGGGCTGTCAACGTGGGAACGATTTCGATCACCGATCCAACAAGAATCGATATCAACACGAGGACCGAGAACGGTGCTGCGAGACCCTCTAGGCGGCGATGCCAAGGAGTGCCAGGTGTCGCTGCTGAGGGAGCAGATGCCGAGAGAGGAGGCGCAACGTATTCAACCTCTGTTTGTGAAGCCGGCGCTGTTTTGATCGTCTTATAGAGATTGTAGAACATGATAAAGTAGCCGAAGAGATACAGCGTACCGCCGACGGCACGAATCCAATAGAGCGGAGCGATTCGAGTTACTGTTTCAACAAAGTCTGGGTAAACGAGGCGACCGGTTTCGTCGATGGCCCGCCACATGAGCCCTTGGGTGACGCCTGATGTCCACATCGAAATGATGTACAGCAGGATTCCAATCGTCGAGATCCAAAAATGTTGGGTAGCAAGCTTGTTGCTGTAGAGATTCGACTTCCAAAGTTTCGGAACAAGGTAATAAAGCATGCCGAATGTCATGAAGCCATTCCAGCCAAGTGTTCCGCCGTGAACGTGCGCAATGATCCAGTCGGTGTAGTGAGCGAGTGAACTGACAGATTTAATCGATAGCATCGGCCCTTCAAACGTCGACATTCCGTAGAAAGTGATGCCAACGACGAAGAACTTTAAAATCGGTTCTGTGCGAACTCGGTCCCAAGCTCCGCGCAGGGTCAACAGGCCATTGATCATGCCGCCCCAGCTTGGCGCCCATAGCATGACGGAAAACACGACGCCCAAAGTCTGTGCCCAGTCCGGCAGCGCCGTGTAGAGCAAATGGTGAGGACCTGCCCAAATGTAGATGAAGACAAGTGACCAGAAGTGAACGATTGAGAGTCGGTAGCTATAAATCGGGCGATTGATGGCCTTAGGGACAAAGTAATACATCAATCCTAAAAACGGAGTCGTTAAGAAAAACGCGACCGCATTGTGTCCGTACCACCATTGAACGAGGGCATCTTGTACACCCGCGTAAACAGGGTAGCTTTGCCACATCGAAACAGGGATCTCGATCGAATTCACGACGTGAAGCACGGCCACGGTGATGATTGTTGCAATGTAGAACCAAAGCGCCACGTACAAATGACGTTCACGTCGGCGAGCCATCGTCGCAAAGAAGTTCCAAGCGAAGATCACCCACACAACTGTGATGGCCAGATCGATCGGCCACTCAAGTTCGGCATATTCTTTTCCCTGGGTAAGCCCCAGCGGAATCGTCACGGCCGCGGCGACAATGATCAGTTGCCATCCCCAAAAGTGAATTTTACTAAGAAGGTCACTCGCCATGCGGGTTTTCAATAACCGCTGCGTCGAGTAGTACACGCCGGCAAAAACTGCGTTACCAGCGAACGCGAAGATTGCCGCGTTGGTATGAAGCGGTCGAAGTTTTGAAAACGTCAACCAGCTGAGATTGAAATTCAACCTCCAGTCCGCCATTTGAAACGCCGCTATAACACCGACGAGAAAGGCGACTCCGCCCCAAAGAATCGTGGCAAGCACGAATTTTTTGACGATATCATCGTCATATTTAAACTTTTCGACCGCACTCATGATGGTTCTCCTGTAGCTTCACTTTCATTTTGTGATTTTGGTGCATCAAATAACATTCGACGTTGTGGTGTTTCGACGTCGTCGTACTGCCCGGATCGCACAGCCAAAACAAAGGCCAGCGCGAAACTTCCGGCAAGTAGAATGGATATTGGTAGAAGAATTTCGATGATACTCATTTGCTCATTCCCTTTTTACGCCGAAGCATATTCCAGGTGATCAAGGTCACAAGTAGGCCCGAAGTTGGCATCAGGACAGCCGCAATGAATGGTGTGATCGTCCCCGAAATTGCTAAAATCGCAGCTAGCACATTGATCGAAGTAGAAAGAAAAAGCGTGGTGAAGAGAGTTCGTTGCAGTCGACGTGCTAGATGAAACGCGTGTTTTACTGGAGCGATGGAATCGACGATCAAAACTGCATCTGCGGCGTCGAGGCAAGACGAAAGATCTCCCTTGATGGCAATCGAAGCGAAAGCACTTTTCAGTGCTTCGGCGTCGTTGGCGCCATCGCCGATCATCAAACTTTCGGAAGGACTCGCATGTTTAAAAATGTAATCGGCTTTTTCTTTTGGACTGAGGCCACTAACCCCGGATCCGGGCGAAAGCCTCAATGATTTGAGAAGTTTGGCGACTGGGCCAGCCTGATCCCCCGAGAGGATTTTTATTTGAATTTTTAGCGCTGATTGGAGACTTCGAACGGTATCGGCAACGCCTGGGCGAAGTTCATCCTCAATAGTGAAAGTCGCGACTGTTTCTTGATCGGCGGTGAGGAAGACAATGCTTTTCAAATTTTTTGAGTCAACGGAGGCATCGGAAGCTTCAGAGCCTATTAGGAAATCGCCGGTGTTGGTTTCGATTCTGTATGTTTTGGAATCAGTTTTAAGTTCGACACCGACTTGCCGCTCACCTCGAAAAAGCGGAAGCGTTGGTGACGCAAAACTCGAAGGTGTAATGCCTTGAGTTTTCGCACTTGCACAAATGGCACGGGCAATAGGATGAAACTGATCAGACTCGACACCTGACGCAATTGCCAGTGCTTCTGAGGCGGTGACGTCGCCGAATGTTCGAATCGATGTCACTGCCATTCTTCCAGTTGTGAGAGTGCCTGTTTTATCAAAAAACACAGTGCTTATGCGATTGAGCTTTTGCAAAAAACTTGGCTCGCGCACCATGAGCCCGGTTTCCGCCAGACGATTTAAGACGATGGTTTCGGCGAGCGGAATTCCAATCCCGAAAACGCAAGGGCAGGCCGCCAGCAAAAGCGTCAATGCGCGAATCCAACCAGAGGGTCCATCGCTAAATCCAGTAGTCAGTTCGACGGCTATGAGAAGTGCTGAAAGCGCCAGTACGATAATCGTAAAAATTTGTCCGACATGATCGGAAACTTCCGAAAGACTTTTTCTTTCTCGATGCCCCTCGCGCCACTCTCGCAGCAACGTTGCGACGCGAGAGTCGCGAACGCCTCCTACGGCCATCAAATCTGCAGAATCAGAAATTAAAAGTGATCCGGCGGCCAGCGCTTCACCAAATGCTGCGCGGTGGGGACGGCTTTCGCCGGTCAACACTGAAACGTCCCATAGAGAACTAAGTGATTGAGACCTTCCATCGACTGGAAGGCGCTGACCTGCCGAGAGTGAGATCGACATTCCGCTTCGAATTTGATCAGGCAGAATTTGCTCGCGTGTCATCGTGTCGCGAACCGTCTGTAAAAGCCAGTTTGGCACGATGTCGACAGAGGCGAATTTGCGTTTCAAAAAATCGAGCGCCGACCGAGAGGACTGGAGCAAGAAAACAAGCATCGCGACCGAGTCGAAATAAAGAAGATCTCGGCCTTGCACGAGGCCGATGACTCCTGCAACAAAGCCCGAAATGACGGCAAAAGAGATTGGAATATCCAGCGATATGCGTTTTGAAATCAGAGCTCGCCAAGAGTTGACGTAGAGGGGCCATGCTCCCCAGGTGACAATAGGAAGAGCGAGCGCGCCCATGACCCATCGAAACAGCGTTCCAAGTTCTCCGTCCGCACCTCCATAAAGAGAAACGGACAGAAGCATAATGTTTCCAGTTAATGCGCCAAGGACCCCGGTCCGAATCAAACTTCGTCTCAAACTTTGGCGTTCAAGATTTTCGAATTGAGATTGAGCCGCGACGGGCTCTGCCTTGAAGCCGAGCTTGTGAATGAGCTTTGCAATTTCTGCGAACTTTGCTCCATCGTTGCGGGCAACTGTAACGATCGATCGGTTGAGGTTGACGCGTGACCAGGCGACGTCCGTCGAAACTGTTTCCAGACGATCGAGAATCCAAACGCAGGCATTGCAACTGAGATCCTCAACAAAGAAATCAATTCGTTTACCGTCGGTCGAAAGGGCCAATAGGTTTTCGACTAGATCCAGGGACTGGAAGTCTCGTTCAAGAAGTTTTGCGTCCACGGGTTTGAGGGGAGCGTCTTTCGAGATCTCGTAAAACTCGCTTTGCCCATTTCTCAGTAGAAACTCGTAAACTGTCTCACAGCCGTCACAGCAGAAATGACCGGACCTATTGCCAGCTCGCTCCCGGGGCACGGGTGTTTGGCAGTGCCTACAAAGATGTACCGAGTTCGATGGTATTGCGGTGGTTTCGGCGTGAGTAGTGATGGCCATACCTTTTCTCGTGAGACACTGAAAACGTTCGAAACAAACTGTCCAAAGGACTGCACAAACGAATGCACAGTCGAATGCGCAGATGACTGCACAAGAGACGAAACAAAGCGTTTGTACTTGAGGACATTGTGAGGACATAGCAACAGGTGTGCCCTTCAATTTCCTCTGGATTCAACGACCTAGAGAGGGTTATGCGCAGAAGCGTGACGTAATGTCCCGGGCCGCGACAGCGGGCTCGAGACATATCGACTCAACAGCGCTTTGGATGGCAGTCAGCTTGTGAACCACAGCAAAATCGTGCTTGGATTGGCCCGTGCCGAAAACTGAAAGAACTGGCACAGTCATTGAACTGTCAGATGTTATATAGCTATTGTGATATGTCTTATCCCATACGACCGGTAAAGTATGGTTGAAATTTAAGGAAGCCTAACCTGCATGGATTCTCAAAAGCGCAAAGCTCTGGTCATTGATGACGACAATGAAATGCGTTCGATGGTTTCGGACTTTTTAGTTACACGTGGATTTGAGGTGATACAGTCGCCCCACGCAGTTGATGCACTTGATCGATTGACTCGTGGAGATTTCGCAGAGAGCGGGATCGATGATCCCTGCTACAATTTGGATGTCATTGTCAGTGATCTCAACATGCCAGACATGTCGGGCATTGAGTTCATTGAAAAGATTAAAAAAGTTCCTTCAGATGTCCCTATTATTTTGGTTACGGCATTCGGCTCTATCGAGACGGCAATTGAGGCCATACGCAAAGGGGCATACGACTATACGACAAAGCCCTTCAAACTTTCTGAGTTTGGCGTCACCGTAGATCGTGCTGCAACCTATCGTGCACTTCGAAAAGAAAACTCCAGCCTTAGAAAAGTAGCTAACGAGCAAACCTCTTTTGGCCAAATCATCGGCAAGTCGCCAGGCATGCGCGAGGTCTTTGATCTAATCACAAGAGTGGCGGATGCCTCGGCATCCGTTCTAATTGTCGGGGAGAGCGGAACAGGAAAAGAACGCGTCGCGCGCGCCATTCACGATCAGGGGATTC
>JAXMMN010000319.1:0-2603 GCA_034366485.1 Bdellovibrionales bacterium | reverse complement strand
TGGCGTCAAATTGTAATGATTGGAGAAAACTCAAATTTTACAAGCCCTCAAGCAGCTCCGATGCCTTGATTTTGTATAGCTTTGACAGGCGAAACAAGGTGGCGAGGTTGATGTTCTTTCCGGCTTCAATTTTTTGAAGATGTCGCCACGATGTCCAGCCGTGTGACTCAGTTTCCTCAAGCGTCCAGCCCTTTTTGTTCCTAATTTCACGCAGTTTCAGACCAAAACGCTTCAGAATGCGATCGTAATCGTTATTGCTCATTCTCAAGAGTTTTCGAGACACCTCCGATCAGCAGTACGTCCGATCGGGCGTATTTTTCGACAGGAGGACCAATGGCGATCAACAGATGGAATGCGGTAACGGCGGTGCTAATCTGTGGTCCGCTGTTGACGGGCTGCCAACTGCTGGAACTTTGGTCGGACCCCGCGCCAAATTCGACATCAGCGCCGAAACAGCTGACACCTGAAGAGAAGCTCTCAGAAATTCCCGTCGATCTGAAGTTGGCTGGTCAAAGTGGCTACTTAGTTGTTCAACCAAAATTGGCTTACGTGGACAGCGTCAATTCCGCCCCCTCCTCCAATGAGACGTTTCAAGATTGCGAAAAAGTAACGATCATTCGCTTAGTTCAATATCGATCTTATCATGGCTCAGCTTCCGACCTCCTCGAGGTCTCGCAAGGGAACAATAAGTATTTCATCAGCCATTTGGGCTCGCGGCCGATTTCAAGAGACCCATCGGAACTGAAAGACGTAGTTGAATGGTTCCTGTCGAAAAAACCAATTGTTCAAAAATCAGGAATGTTGAAACTTGCGAGTGGTAGCGTCCCCCGCCGCAAAGCTGTCTGTGAGCAGAAATCAGTATTTCTAGGTATGACCTCTTCTGAGGCGCTGTACGTCTTGGGAATCCCAGACAAGATTAATCGCACAACTTCACACGGCGGGGTCAAAGAGCAATGGGTCTACCCCAGTCGTAAGTATTTTTACTTCGACAACGACGTCCTTGCGTCCTGGCAGGATTAGAAAACTTCAAGCGCGGACCGAAACGTGTGCGAATCTCAACTCTATACGAATTCTTTGCGTTCGGCGCGATCTTCAATTGTTTGTGCAATCGAAAGCCGACCGAATGGCAATCAGGTTGCGAGCCATTTTGATACGAAATTGAAATCAGACCGATTGCAAGCACATGGGGTGTCGTGAAATTCGGGTACTTTCCGATATGAGATTGGGGAGGTTGCGTGGAGGACATTAATCGACTTTTGGCTTCTGTGACACCGGAGACTCTGAAGGCGCCAATTTGGCTTCGACGGAACAATTTTCGGGAAGTCTTAATTGATTTGGTGAAAGGCGATATCGCAAATCGATCCTTTTTTATTCGCTCGCAGGTAAAAATGCTTATTCAGGCATTCTTGTTTACGTCTGGATGGATAACCTTGGTCCTCATTTTGGGGGAATTTGCAAAATTCCTTCTTACTGGTTTTCAGATTTTTGAGTTTCCGGTTTCACCGTCTAGCTTTAGTCGAACAAACGTCGCGTCTTTTTTAGTGGCAAGTTCGGCCATCTATTGGAACTTTTCGAAGAAGTACGGCGATCAATGGACTTATTGTGCTGGCGTCTTCAATAGGATTTTTTATGATAAGTTTCCGGCTGAAAACCCAGCCGAGCATCTCTTTAGGAAGACTACCTTTGCGATCGACTTAATTGACTGTAATTTGTGGCATCACAAATCGTTCTTTATGGACTTCAATTATATTCTTGAATGCGCCGTAAAATTCGATTCAAGCGAATCATCTCTATGCGCCGAGAAGTTGGATCGATTCAAGGCAGGCGAAATGCGACTGGTAGACGCTAGAACTTTAATTTCTCAGCTTCAAAATAACCTAGAGCGCCGACTGCAGTGGCAATCAGTGATTGCTTTCGAAAAGCGCAATAAAATGAGTGTCCAATCCGAACCGGGACCCACCGCATCATCCAACTTATCTGATGTAAAGGGCGCGCGTTAGGAGAGCTTCTATGTGGTTTGAAGGCGTCTAAGGTCTTCCTAAGGCTTGGCGGTTACTGAATAACGAAGGTCAGTTTATAAACTAGGGTCAGCTTGTATAAGACGTCGCAGCTAACTTTGGTCCAGAAGCCGAGCTGTGACTCTGTTCGGCTGTAACACTTGACCCCGTCAGCTCAGTGCTTCAATTTTTGCGTATATGATGGTATGACAGCTTTGCGCGATGCGCAGTGGCATTTGGTTAGGCGTAATGCAAAAGTTTGGGGATCCGTGGGGTATAAAAATCCGATTCTAACAGAAATCTATGCTGAATTGACGCTGCCAGGTGACGGGCTGGGAACTAGTTTCGTTGAAATAGTCCCACTTCTGAAGCCTGTGGGATTGAATGCCGTCGAGCTTTCCCACATTAGAAATTTCAATATTGAAACACGCAACGGCGATGATCCGAAAGTTACGAAGGAACATATCCCACGCCTGCGCGTTTGGAATGACAATAAATCTCAGCTTGCTCAACTTTCGAAGAATCAAATCGTTATAAACCTAGTGGGTAAATATGCTGGCTGGTCCGCATTTCGAACGCTTTTTGACGGCGTATTAGGGGTAGTTC
>JAXMMN010000318.1:0-2718 GCA_034366485.1 Bdellovibrionales bacterium | reverse complement strand
GTCGCGAAACTTGGACAGTATTGCCAGGTTCGTCTTCCAAGTGGTGAAGTTCGCCAAATCCTATCGACGTGCTTGGCGTCGATTGGCCAAGTTGGAAACACTGACAACGAAAACATCAGCATCGGTAAAGCAGGTCGCAATCGCTGGAAGGGCATTCGCCCAAGCGTTCGCGGTATGCATATGAACCCGGTCGATCACCCACTCGGTGGTGGTGAAGGTGTTGGAAAAGGTCACCATCCGGTAACGCCATGGGGTCAACCTTGCAAAGGGTATAAGACTCGCCATAACAAGCGTACCGATAACATGATCATCAAGCGACGCAAGTAATAGGAGATCGCTGTGGCACGTTCGATAAAAAAAGGCCCTTTTCTTGATCACCATCTCTTGAAGAAGATCCAGGTGGCGATTGAAAAAGGCGACAAGAAGATTATTAAAACTTGGTCGCGACGCTCGACTGTCCTGCCGGAAGCGGTTGGATTGTCATTCGCGGTTCATAACGGACGTAAATTCGTTCCGGTTTATGTCACTGATCAAATGATCGGTCATAAGCTTGGTGAATTTGCACCGACACGTACTTTCCACGGGCACGCTGAGAAAAAAGCAGCGGCCAGCGCTCCAAAGAAGTAAGAGGCGGTGAGTAATGGAAATTAAAGCTTACTTAAGAAATGCAAGCGTCGGGTGTCAAAAAGCGAGAATTATCGCTGACCTCGTTCGTGGCAAAGATGTGAACGATGCAATCCGAATTCTTGCATTCATGCCGCAAAAGCCGGCTGGAATGTTGAAGAAGCTTTTGGAATCGGCAGTTGCAAATGCGGAAGCGAAGAAAGTTGTCGATGTCGACAATCTCTACGTTAAGCATGTGTCTGTCGATATGGCGCCGTCGTTGAGCCGGTTCCGTCCGCGCGCTCAAGGTCGTGCAACACCGATCAAGCGTAAAAGCAGTCATTTCAACCTAGTACTGGACGAGAGGTAATCGCATGGGTCAGAAGGTTAACCCGATTGGGCTTCGCGTAGGTGTGATTCGTACTTGGGACTCGCGTTGGTACGCGAAAGGTCCGACTTACATCGAAAACCTCCACGAGGATTTCAAACTCCGCAAGTATCTTCAAGAAAAGCTCCGCCATGCAGGCGTTGCGAAAATTGAAACAGAGCGCGCGGCGAAAAAAGTAAAAGTCATCATTCACACGGCTCGCCCGGGTGTTGTGATCGGCAAAAAAGGTGCGGGCATTGACCAGCTTAAAGCTGATGTTCAAAAGCTCACGACCAATGAGGTGTTCGTCAATATTCAGGAAGTTCGTAAGCCTGATATCGATGCTCAGCTTGTTGCTGAAAACATTGCGCAGCAATTGGAAAAACGAATCTCTTGGCGCCGCGCTTTGAAAAAGGCGATTGCGGCAGCGATTCGTGGTGGAGTTCGCGGTATTAAAGTACAGGTCGCTGGCCGTCTTGATGGCGCAGAGATTGCTCGTACTGAATGGTACACAGAGAAGAGCGTTCCACTTCACACACTTCGCGCTGATATTGATTACGGTGTAGCTCGTGCAACGACTGCTTACGGAATCATCGGTGTAAAGACGTGGATCTACAAAGGCGACATCATGACTCAGCGAGAGGCTGATGAGGTGACACGTGTTAAGTCCTAAACGTACAAAATATAGAAAGACCCACAAGGGTCGCCGAAGAGGTTTTGCTTGTCGTGCTAACTTTGTTGCCTTCGGAGACTTTGGTCTTCAGGCCGCAGAGGACTGTGCATTGACAGCTCGCCAAATCGAAGCAAGCCGTATCGCAATCAGCCGCTCGGTAAAACGTGGTGGTAAAGTTTGGGTACGTGCGTTTCCACACAAGCCTGTCACTCGCAAACCGGCTGAAGTTCGTATGGGATCCGGTAAAGGGAACCCAGAACTATGGGTTGCTGTTGTGAAGCCAGGCCAGGTCATTTTTGAAATTAACGGTGTCACACGTGAGCAAGCTCTTGAGGCGTTCCGCCTTGCTGGGCACAAGCTTCCGCTGCGAACCAAGTTCTTGGCTCGGGAGTAGAACATGTATTTTTCAGAAATCTCAGGCCTCACGGCTAAAGAACTCGCGAAGATGAAGAAAGAGCTCCAAGCATCAATGTTTGAAGCTCGTATGAAGAACACGTTGGGTCAGCTAGCAAACCAAATGGTGATTCGCGATGCCCGCAAGGACATTGCTCGAATCAACACAGCTCTTACACGCTTGGTTTCTGGTGTTGCAGCTCCGGCAAAGAAAGTGGCGAAAGCCGCTAAGCCTGCCAAGAAGAAGACTGCAGCCCGCGGGAAGAAAGGTTGATAGCATATGAAAAAGCCTGAAACATCCAGTCGCGGTCGTCAGATTGAAGTTGTTGGAGAAGTCGTCAGCAATAAAATGCAGAAGACAATCACAGTTCAAATCTACCGACTCATCCGTCATAAGAAGTATGGAAAGTTCATGCGTCGAAGCTCTGTCTTCAAGGCGCACGACGAAAAGAATGTGGCGAAAATTGGCGACATCGTTCGCATCGTCCATACTCGTCCATTGAGCAAAACTAAGCGTTGGGCGCTTAAAGAAGTTGTGCAACAGGGTCGTGGCGCACAAGAGGTGAACGCATGATCCAAATGCAAACACGCCTCCGAGTTGCAGATAACTCGGGCGCAAAAGAAGTAATGTGTATCAAGGTGTTGGGCGGCTCGCAGCGCCGTTATGCATCTGTTGGCGACA
>JAXMMN010000317.1:0-3134 GCA_034366485.1 Bdellovibrionales bacterium | reverse complement strand
AAGTGAAAAGCAGAGTCCATCGAGAAGTGAGGTTTTGCCGGCACCTGTTCGTCCGTGAATAAGAAAGAGTCCACCATGAAAGACGCGAAAGAAATCGACCGTTTGACTGGTCGCAAACGGGCCAAAAGCTTGCAGTCTCAGCTGTACCGGCTTCATGACTGGACCTCATGGTCTTCCTTTGTGAAGCGACTGAGCATTTCGACGAGCCATCGAAGGTCTTCGTCCGTCAGTTTCTCATTTGATGCCGCCTGACTAAACTGCATGAGAACTTCCGCGTCCGAAAGTTCTCGCCGCATACTTCGATGAAGTCGATCTGAAGACTCGGCGCTTTCTCGCGTCCAATCCGTTTTGCGACTGACATGTAAAAGTCCTGGGAGAACTGCACTCATGCGTCGATACGCTTCAAATGGCATCGCTTGATCTGTCAGCAGGGCGATGACGTAGTCCTCTCGCAGTTCTTTTGCTTTGGATTTTTCCTGATCAATCAGCTCGTCCAGCGCGCCCTCAATGACTCGAAGTCGCCTGGTGGTTTGAAACGGCGCAAATTTAAACTGATCGGCTTTTTCAGTGAGACCTAGGTGAATTTCGCAAACTCCTTTTTCTTGATCGGCTTCCGATTGCGAGTAAGGAAAAAGCGATCCGCAATAGCGAATTCGTTCGGTCTTTATTTTTTGCGGACGATGTAAGTGTCCCAAAGCGACATAGTCGAAATCTAATAGCAGTTCAGCCGGTACCATCTCGCTTCCGCCGACGGAGAGCGGTCGCTCGGACTCCGATATTTCACCGCCAGTCACATAGGCATGAAGCATCAGCACGACGCGAAAGCCTTTTTCCCGGTGCGCTTTTATGGGTTCGGCCAAATTTTGCAGAATGAGCTTGAGTGCGTCTTCGTGATTTCGAACGGGGCTGTCGGTTTTAAAAAAATGTCCCCACTCTGTAGGCTCGAGGTAAGGGATGCCGTAGATGGCAACCTTACCTTTATCGGAGTCAACGTTTGGCACAAACTCGAACGGTTGAAAGATCGAATCAGTGGTGGAAAATACGTGAAGACCTGAAGCGCGCATCAAGTCGGCTCCCATGCCGACGCGAGTGTTAGAGTCGTGATTGCCAGGGATCATGCAAACTGGAATCTTTAGTCGTTGAACGACGTCCGTGAGGAAATTCCCAAGCACCCGAATGGCATCCTCGGGTGGAACACTTCGGTCAAAAAGATCGCCGGCCAGCAACAAAAAGTCTGGGCGTGTGGCGGGAGACTGCATTCTGGCCAAGAGCTCTTTAAGCGCAACCTCTTGATCGGCCAAGAGCGGACGAGCAAAGAGGGTCTTTCCAAGGTGCCAATCTGAAGAATGAATGAAGTTTGCCACTCCTGGTACTTAACAAATTTGACGTTGGATTGGGAACTTGCTGGTATGGAACAGCGGGGGGCGTTGTGAGAATTCCGGTCGTTTATTCCCAGTTGATGGTGGCAGATAGTGGGCACAGCGTATCACCCTCGGCATCAAAGCCGGCAATGGTGGCGCAAGCGCTGAAACAGCACGATTATCCTGTGGACTTTTTCGAACCCATTCCGGTGACCCCTGAAGATTTCATGCGCGTGCACGAACCTCGCTTCGTGCAGGCGGTGCTGGAGGGTCGGGAAGACAATGGTTTTGGCAATCGCTCGGCGGATGTCGCAAGGTCGCTTCCTTATACAAGTGGATCGTTGCTCACTGCTGCCAAACTCGCGTTGAAGCCCAGTATGCACGCGGTTGTCGCGTCGTTGTCCTCGGGATTTCATCACGCTCACTACGCCAAAGCAGAAGATTTCTGCACGTTCAATGGCCTTATGGTTGTGGCTGCAAATCTTATCTCAAGTGGAGCGGTCAATCGCCTTGCGATCGTCGATGGGGACTATCACTATGGAAACGGCACCGATGAAATTTTAGATCGCACGGGCCTCAACGCGAATGTCTTTCATCTCTCCTTTGGAAAAGATCTCAAGCGGCCGGAGCAGGCTTCGCAGTATTTTGATCGTTTGCACCAGTTAGAGGAAGAGCTCCGAAGATTTCAGCCGAGTTTGATTTTGTATCAAGCGGGTGCCGATGCCCACATCGACGATCCTTTGGGTGGGATGCTGACGACTGAAGAAATGGGCCTTCGCGATGAAACTCTTTTTGCAATTGGAAAGCGGCTTGGGATTGGCGTGGTATTCAATCTCGCAGGCGGTTACCAGCGCGATGCCGACGGTGGATTTCAAAAGGTGGTTCGCCTTCATCTCAACACTTTCTCGGCGGCTCTTCGAGTCTTCGGCCCCTCGACCTAAAATCGGACGGCTGGCGCTAGGCGTCATCGACTTCCGTTCGACGCGGAACAAGTTAGCCTCTTAGGTGATGTTGGCTCTCACTCTTCATTCAACGGAACTTCGAAAACCAAATCATTTGGTGCGCGCAAAAGTGCGCTCGTCGCCAATTGATGCGAGTAAACTGCTATTGGTTTACGAGGTCCAAGGTGCCGATCGAGTCCTTTGGCCCAGCGGAAGCTCGACTGAAACTCTGACTTCCGGGGATGATGGTTGCTTCTCTCGGGAACGTCGCGATGAGCTTTGGAAGTCGACGTGCTTTGAATGTTTTCTGGGTCCGATTGGACAAGAAGATTATGTGGAATGGAATTTTTCGATCGATGGAGATTGGGCCGCCTACAGTTTTAAAAGTTACCGTGGCGAAATGGCGACGGCCACGGTTCAACCTCCGATGTTTCATCTGCCTAACCGCGAGTGGCGGAAATCTGGAAGACTGTTTTTAGAAGTCGAGGCGGACGTGCCAGCGGAACTGAGAGCATTTAGTCCGGCGCGCTTGCAGGCAGGATTGACGGCTGTGATTGTCGAGCCGGGCCAGGAAAAACCTTTTTATTGGGCAATCGAACATTGGCGCGAGAAACCTGACTTTCATGCGCGCGAGAGTTTTACTTTAGGCTTAAGCGGAATGGTGGATGAATGAGTCAAAGGACGTCTTCGGTTTTCATTTCTGGATTTGATTCTTTTTTGAAAGACAAAAACCATCGCAAGTCATTGCAGGGAAAACGTGTGGCACTTTTGGCGCATCCTGCTTCGATGAGCTCCGCGATAAAGCCTAGTTTTGGATTTGAACATTCGATGG
>JAXMMN010000316.1:0-1985 GCA_034366485.1 Bdellovibrionales bacterium | reverse complement strand
GGGATCGAGCGGTCGACGTTTTTGATCGATGAAGACGGTTTGATATTGAAAGAGTGGCGCAAAGTGAAAGTTGATGGACACGCTGAAGAGGTTCTCGAATTTGTCGGTACTCTCGATTGAGTATGCGGGTTTTTGACTTAACTCCTACTTTGACGTCCGCGACCGGAGTTTTTCCAGGTGACGTGTCTTTTCGCAGAGATGTTGCGATGAGCTTTGAAGCTGGGCACCACCTGACTTTAAGTTCCATTCAAACGACACTTCATGTCGGCGCTCATGCTGACGCGCCTTCGCATTATAGCCCAGACGGAAGCGGGATTGATCGCCGAGATCCTTCGCTTTACATCGGACCGGCGCTTGTCGTTCGAGCGAAAGTTGAGCGCGGGGATCGGGTGAATGAGAGCTGCTTTGTTGGGAGTTTTGCCGAGGCTCTAAAAGCACGAACTCAGTTGCCGGGCCGGCTACTTGTTTGGACGGGAACATTTCCAGACCCGCAAAATTGGAATTCGGATTTCGCAAGTTTTGACCCTGGTTTCATTGAGCTTGTTTCGGGCCTTGGTGTTCGGCTGATTGGGATTGATACGCCTTCGATTGATCCAGAAAGTTCGAAGTCACTAGAGTCTCATCAGATGGTACGTCGATTGTCGTTAGGTGTTTTAGAGGGACTCTGCTTGGATTCTGTGCCTGAGGGCCTCTTTACGCTTCTCGCTCAGCCGATGAAGATTGGAAATGGCGATGCCGGCCTCGTGCGTGCGCTTCTCTTGGAAGGTAAAATTGTCGACGCATCGGGAGAGCAGCCATCGGCATACACTTGGGTTGAATGTGAGAATAAACAAGGTTTAGTGTGAATCGACTTTTGGAAAGGTCGATAGAGGCAGTCGATCGGCACGGTTGGCTCTTAGTTTTTCCAATTCCCAATCGACCTGACATTAAGTCTCTGTGGAGTGTTCTCTATCCAAGATCCGTTATGAAATGGGAATGGACCGACGACGCGGACAATCGTGTCGCGAAGCTTTGGCATCTTCGTCGTGAACTAGCAGAATCCAAACAGGTTATCTATTCGAAGTGGTATCGTGGACGGGCCACACTGTTTTCGCACCAGTTTTTTCAGCACATGTGGGTGGCGATGGCCGATCGGCGGCGCCAAATATTGGGGGACGGGCGGCCGGCTTCTTATTCGTCTTGCTCTGAAATTTTGGAACTTCTAGAAATGGAATCTCCGCTATCAACCAAAGATATTCGTCGCGGTACGGATCTTCAGGGCAAAGAAAATGAAAAGAGATACTCGGCAGCAATGAAAGAGCTTTGGTCCGCGTTGGCCATTGTCGGTGTTGGGGAAGTTGATGACGGTGCATTTCCAAGCTTGGCGCACGCAGCAACGGACGTTGTTTTTGAGGACCTTGTTCGCGAGGCTGAAAAGAAAATTACCAAGAAAGACGCGGCCAAATGGCTAGGTGAACAGGCCTTGGATCGCGTCTTTCTTAAAGGTTTAAATATGGAAGCCAAGCTTTCGCGAAAATGATTCTGGTAAGCTTGGAAGTTGTGATCTTGGGATCAAAAACGTTGCGAGATTGAAGAGATCACTGAAAACGCGGTGATGGTCGGTGGCGGCCTTCAGGTATTGATGGCCACTAGAACCGCCGGTCCCAATTTTCGTTCCAAGCATTCGATGTGCCATGAGCGCATGTCTGTAACGCCAGGTCGTCATGAGTTCGTCGATGTCTTGAAGTTTTGTGAGCATTTGAAAAGGCAAACTGAAAACAGGTTGATCGCGATAAAGAAGAATGAAAAGTGCTGCCTGAATGGATTTGTGTTGAAGACGGAATGTACCGGCTTCCACGAGAGTTTTATATTTCTCTTCGACCAAAAGACATTCAAAGACCCGTTTAGAGTCTTCAATCGTCTTCAAATTTCGATTGAGATCTTCGTCGGATTTTGCAAATCGCTTAATGCTTTCTTCGTCGCGATCAAGCATGTCTTTCACGGCA
>JAXMMN010000315.1:0-4517 GCA_034366485.1 Bdellovibrionales bacterium | reverse complement strand
CTCATTTCATACATCGAAAGCCGCTCGTGACGAAGTGTGGTGATCGCCAGCGTGATCGAAACGAGTGTGGCAAAAATCAGCGGCAAGCGCTTTTCAAAAGCCGACCATTTTGGTTGTGTTGCTTTAAGAAAATCAAATAGCCAAAAGACTCCTGGCACGGCCGCCAGTGCGATGAAGGGAAGGCGTGATGCCAGGAAGAAATGAAACTTCTGAGAGTGCAGCAGAACGAAGAGGGCAACGGCCCACCCAGCTAAAATCATGGTTCTTTCAGATTGAGACTGTGTTTTCAGTTTCCATAGGCCAAGGCAAAGACCGAGAACCAAAATCAAATGCGAAACCGGTGCGCTGAGAAACGAAATCCAAACGTGATCCCAGTGCTGTTGGCTTAGGAAAGAGTTTCCGTTATAGGAGTCGAGCCAGTACATAAGGACTCTTGCCATCGATTCTCGTCCCCAAACGAGGCCGAGCAAAAAGATTGCCGCAGCAGGTCCTGCGATCAGCGCAAACTTTTGAATTGTCGGTCGACGGCTAGCATTCCAGTAAAAAACACCAAGGGCAGCGACGAGGTCCAAAGACTTAGGGGTGATCAAGAGTACAATCAAACTTGTGACCAGATAGATTCTTGAAGCGAGCTGCGGTTTTTTAAGAAGAAGAAAAATTCCGAAAAGGGCAATCGAGGCGGCGATTGAATCGCTTCGAACTTTGGGAAAATGAATCAAAAACAACGGCAAAGTCGTAAACAAGGCGACTTGCAAGACCGTCAACGCTTTCGATCGACCGGCCCTCAAACTGCTGAGCGCGATTGAGTAAAGGCAAAAAAGGCCACCAGCCGCAATCGCAAGGGTCACCCAGCGCGAAAGAGAGAGCGCGGCCCAGTCGGTGGGGGCGAGGTGAATAATGAGGCCGTAGAGCGCGCTGAAGAGAGGCTTGAAGTGCGCAGAGCTGAGGCTTCCAATGTCGTCAACAAACCGTCGGCTGGATGTAATTCCCCAGATTTCCGAATCTTCGAATGCGAGAAATAATCCCGGCAAAACCGTGAAGAGGCAAATGGCCGTCAACGCCAGCGGCCACCACTGTCTTTGAGTATGTTGTCGAACACTCTGCAGCATCAGCCGTATCATAGCCTTGCGAAAACACCTCTGGCGAGCGGAACATGAACCATGGTTTCAATTGTTATCCCCACTCTTGGTCGTGATTCGCTGCAAGACCTCATTCAGTCATTGCCGAAGTCGACGGCGTTTGAAGTCATCGCGGTCGCCGATCGGAAGCTTAGCGCGAGCTCATTCAAAGCTTTGGTCCATGTTTTCGAGAGCCAGTGGCCAAATGTTGTATTGACCCAAGCCCCGAAAGCCGGCGTCAACAGTGCCCGCAATCACGGAGCAAACAAAGCCACGCACGATGTGATTTGGTTTCTAGATGACGACGTGGTGGTCCCGCATGAAGACGCCTCGAAGCAGGTTTTGGTTCACTTTGAAAACCATAAGTTGGCGGCCGTTGGAGGGGGGTATTTGACGCCACCTGAGGCCGAGATCGATGAACTCGGTTACAACTTGTTGAGTTCGCTTTGGCGGCACGCCTCAGGAGAAGAAAGCAATGAAGCCTTTTTGGGTGGCTGTTTTGCTATAAGAAAAGCAGTTTTTTTCGAAATAGGTGGTTTCGATGAGTCGATCCAATACGGCGGCGCGGAAACACAGTTTGTTCAACAATTGAGAAAGTGGTCGAAGGAACGCAATCGCCTCCTTCTGTATGAAAAGCAGCTCGATGTCCTTCACCGACCTCGCTCTCGCGGGATCGATGAATGGGCAAAACTCGCTTTCCGCCAGGGAGTGCGCGCTGTTGCGACAGACGACTTAAGGCCGTCGTCCCAGGTTCGAATCGCCCGAGCGAAAGAATTTATTGGACGTCTTTCAAAAAAGGAAAAGGTCGTCCTTTTATCATTCTGCCTACCTTACCTCGGGATCACGCGAGTGGGCCGTGCGGCTAGTACTTTGCTGAGATCCAAATGGAACGGGCAGCGGCGTAAAGAATTCTAACTTGCGTCCGCAAGAAATGCGGAATCGAGCGAACCAGCCAACGCATCGACTTTAAAAGTTTAAATTTCCAATAGTAGAAGCTCACCTGACTGTTGACGACGAGTCGTGATTGGAAGGGATTTTCCGACCAGCCGAATTCAAAGCATTCTCTATAGAGCTGAACGAGTGGAGTATTTGCCTGGCTTCCAGGATTCGCCATGAGTTGGTGAACGTGGATGCGTCCAGTGCTTGGAAGGTTCAGCTCGCGCCACCTCGCCCCGGCTCCCTGCAAGTAAGCCTTTTTGCAAAATGACTTTTTGGAAAGATCGGGCGCATGGCCAATTGCAAGGTCATCAAAAAACAAAAGCGTGTGACCGGCTAAGATCAGCCTCTGACAAAAGCCTGTCTCGGCCCCTCCGTAGGGAATCAGCTCATCAAATTTGAAACCTCGTTCAAAAAAGCTTCGCTTTACACATAGATTTCCGCCAAGCAATTGTGTCGCTGTGTGGCCATCGCGAACGTGCTGCTGCAGCCAATTGCTTGCGACAAAGTGATAGGCGGCATCCCATTTTGAGTGCCGATCGACAAGACGATAGGGCCCGCCGATGGCCGCAGCCTCCGGGTGTTCGCGGTGCTTCTGCAGGTGCCGCTCAAGAAAGTGTTCACCCGCACCTTCGAGATCATCGAGAATTGCGTCGTCATCTAGAAAAAGTACGACGTCACCTTTTGCTCGTTCGAGTCCCTTATTGCGAGCAAGGTTGACCCCCAATTTGCCAGTTTCTAGGTATTCGAACTTTACTTGAGACGAGCGGTCCATCGAGCTCACCATCGAACGAAGTTCTTGTTTCGGCAAATTGGCGACAACAAGAACTTCGATAGATCCTCGGGATGTGTTGACCTGCTGTCTTTGCAGCCGCTCAAGCAATCCACGCAAGTGGGGGCAAGTGCCAAGGGTAGGAATCACAACAGTTATGGCGGTGCTCATGGTGTCCCTCGAAGCTTTTCCTTCAACAGCCGTACTACTTGCAGCAGCCGTTCACGAAGTCTTTGAAATGCGACCGGCACAAACCAAAGATGGCCAAGAAGTCGATTCCACAAAACCGGAATGCGCCAAAGTTCGCCCCGCAACTTTTTCGCGAACAGCCGTACCTTCCAAAAGTTGTCGCGGACGTACCGAAACGGTGCGGTCAGAATGGCGACTACCTTCCAGCCATAGAGTCGAGCCAGATGATACGGGCTCTTAGCGGCGCGAAGACCTGGAACCCAAATCCAGTCGACAAACAATTTGTGAAGCCACCCTGCAGTAAACTTGAAACCGCCCCACGCCTGTTTCGTCAGGCCCCAGATTCTTCCGAGCAGGCCCAAAAGTCGAAGGGAGGCGACCTTTGTCCACCATGGAATTTGTCTGATGAAATGAAGGACGGGGTAGATGACGAACACAGATGAAAGCCTGAGGAATTCACCCCAAGCCTTTTGCAATCCAACAACAAGTCTCCAGCCGAAAACATTCCAGCCAAACTTCGTCGCTCGCAACTTAATGGATATTCGCTGAAAGAAAATGAGGATCAGGGCACCGACGTGTCGAAGTAAGTGAAAGGCCGTTTGAAAGACGTGGGGAATCTTCCAGCCATGTTGTTTGGCGACATGTTTGGCCTGACCCACTCGCCAGGCCTCAGACGAGGCCCACAAAAGAGGTTTCTTCGCCTTCCATTTAATGACATCCCACAAGCCGCGAAGATAAGAGCCGCGATTTTCCGTTTCGAAAAGTGTGAGCAAGAAAACGATCGGCCCCAGTAGCCAGCGAAGATTTTTTTTACAGGCCATTCGCTTCAAAACAAAGCGAAGCGCAGTGGCCTGACCGAGGCTCACAAAAAAGTGCCGATGCACTCTCGGATCAAAAGTCATTCGGTAAAAAAGATCGGCAGCAGCCTTTAGGCGGACCATTTTCTCCAGAAGATCTTCTTGATCACTTGTTGATTTCAGATCTCGGGTGGTGGCAAAGGGAAATGCTGCAAGTGAAACTGGAAGTCCTTTTCTTAAAATTTCAGTCGTTTGCCAGACGAGGAAATTGTCTTCACAGCCGTAAGTTCGAAACGCATTGGCAAAGCCGCCCAAGTTTTCAAAAAGTGATCGGCGAACGATCATCAAGCGTGAGCTAGCCACTTGAAACGGCTGATTTTCTTGGCTCAATGGTTTGGTTCCAGCGGGAAGAGCTTCGCTTCGTACTCGAGAAAAGACGAGACTGTTTTTTCCCTCGATGATTTCGCTCGCGACAATCGCGGGATCAACGATTTCAACGTCTGAATCTACGAACACAAGCAGGCCACCGGATCCTATGCGGGAGTAGCCAGCGCCAACATTTCGTATAAATCCAGCGCGCCAATCGTCTGAACTGTCTTTGCGTTGACACTCGACAACGGTCAGCGAGCGTAAAATTCGCGGATCTAGATTTTTTTGAAGAACACCGAGGTCCAAAATGGCGGCATCATGATCGCGATCAACACA
>JAXMMN010000314.1:0-3942 GCA_034366485.1 Bdellovibrionales bacterium | reverse complement strand
ACATTGCACACAGTGTCGTTGGAAGCGCGGGATCGCGTGATTTTGGTTTCCGGTGGAACGATTGCCGCGAAAAATCCAAAGGGCGAGACCTTTGGCGAGGACCGACTTATTCGCGCGATCACGGCTCATGCTGCAAATTCGGGTGCTGCCTCGATTCACGATGCGCGAAATGAGATACTCTATTCGGTCGAAAAACACGCAAATGGACAAGATCTACCTCAAGATGTCACCGTCGTGGTCTTCGAAGTGAAAGATCGCGTCATACGACTTGCACCTCGTCGGTAGTGTTCAGGCTAAGTACTTGCTCATATATTGACCTGCTTCGGAACAGAGTAGATTCTCTATTCTGCGTTGCGGAAAAATTGAATTCTGGATTCGTCGCAGACGTCACTGTAAACCCTCGCTATACATTAGGCATTATCGAAAGGAACTCTCATGGCTGCCCAAGTTGAAATCTATGAAGGCGCTGTTGATCGCGGGCTCGAAGGAGTCGTCGCATGCACAACCGGCATTTCGTCCATCCAAGATGCGACGCTCTCTTACCGCGGATTCACAATTGAAGATCTCGCTGCAAAATCGACCTTCGAAGAAGTGGTGTTTTTACTTTGGAATGACCGTCGACCAACTGCGGATGAGCTGAATGCTTTAAAGCGCGACCTCGGCGCGAACATGGCGCTCGACCCAGAATTCGTAAAAGTTCTGAAAGGTATTCCAACAAAAGGTGTTCATCCGATGGCCTGGCTGCGTACAGCGACGTCGCTGATGGCGCACTGGGATGCGGACGCACAAGACATGTCAGACGAAGCGAACAAACGTAAAGCCATTCGCCTCACTGCAAAAATGACGACGTTGGTGACAGCCTTTGATCGCATTCGCAATGGCAAAGACGTCGTTCAGCCCAAGGCTGACAAGTCAGTTGCGTACAATTTCTTTTGGACCTTGAACGGAACAGAGCCAGATGCGGAACTCGTGAAAGATTTCGACACCTGCTTGATCCTTCACGCCGATCACGAATTGAACTGCTCGGCCTTTGCGGCGCGAGTGACAGCGTCTTCGCTTTCTGACATGCACTCGGCGATCGTTTCGGCGATTTCTGCGTTGAAGGGACCGCTTCATGGTGGAGCCAATGAAGCCGTCATCAAGATGCTTCAGTCGATCGGCTCTATCGAAGCGTGTAAAACATGGATCGCTCGTGCACTTGATAACAAAGAAAAAGTCATGGGCATCGGCCACCGCGTTTACAAAAACGGCGACCCCCGTGCAAAAGTTCTTCGCGCGATGAGCGAACGACTGACAAAGAAAAAAGGCGAAGCTCACTGGTACACGATGTCGACGATGATCGACGACATCATGCGCGAGAAAAAGGACCTTCTGCCAAACGTGGATTTCTATTCGGCAACAGTTTACTACTCGATGGGAATTCCAACGGACCTCTTCACGCCGATCTTCGCAGCTTCGCGCGTATCCGGTTGGCTCTCACATATCCTTGAGCAATGGAAAAACAACCGCATCTATCGCCCGCGCGGTAAATGGACAGGAAAATCTGGCCAAAAGATGTGAGAGCTGAAAGCAGAGCATCTCTGAGCGTTCATGCACGGAGACTTGTTCGCCAATTTGGCGGGCTCGTCTCCGTCATTTTTTTGCTTGGTTTTGTGGTTTACCACCTTGGTTGGGGCGCAAAAGTCGGAATCAATGTCGCACCCACTGAGCAGAACTTCGGCGAAACGAAAATCCGTTTTCGAGAAGTCACCGCAGAGATCGGTCCCGATTTTCCTTGGACGAGCTTCAAAGAAAGTGAAAGCGAGTTTATCAATGCGGGTGTGATCTTCAGGCAGCCCGCCGCGCTCGCCGTAGGGGAAATCAACCGGGACTCGTTTATGGACGTTGTCCTTTTGAATTCGACCGAACCCTTTATTCATGTCGCATTTTTTGATCCGGCAGCAAAAAAATTCGCTCGACAACCGAAAATTGAAAGCCGTCTTCGTGAAGCTCGAAAGGCGTTCCAGCGCGAGCGACCGACAGCCGTTCTAATTACGGACATTGACGGCGATCGAAGAACAGATTTCGTCGTTTCCTATTCGGTCGGCTGTCCGCTGCTGTTTCGCAGTGTTGCGTACTCTGACTTTGCGTCTCCAGCAGAACCCTTCGGAGGAGAAAGCTGTCCGATGGCGACAACGATCGCGGAAGCCGACGTCAATTTTGATGGCAAAACCGACTTTGTTTTCGGTCAGTACAGTCGTGGCGCCAACACGGCCTCTCAAGCGAATCACAAATTGAACAATAAAAGTATGGGCGGGTTGTCGACTCTCTTGATCAGAAAAGAAGGCACAGACTTCGACTTCTACCACTTTCCTCAAAAAACGTTTGTTACGTCTGTCGGGTTCACCTATCTCGCGGGTATGCCGTCTTTGGCGATCTTTCGAGGCAACGACTATTCCGTCGACGAGCTGAACATTCTTCGCGACGGAAAAATTCGCGATATCACGGCCGATCGGATGCCATATGCCTATCATGGTTTTGCTGGAATGAATTCCGAGTTTTTTGATTTCGACAAAGACGGCGATCTTGATCTTTATGTTTCCAATATCTACGCGCCGCCTTTTCAACGTCGAGGCAACGTGTTTTGGGTTCGTAATTCCGACGGTACTTTTTCAGAGCGATCTGATGAATTTGGCGTCCGACGGTGTGGATTCGCTTGGGCAGGGAAGTTTGCAAGTTTTGACAATAGCGGGAACTATCAACTGCTCGTGGTGAACGGGGTCTGGGAAAATAACGACGCAGCTCCAACGAGCATGGGCGACTATTGGAACATTCGCACTTTGCGAAGGGTTCTTCCGTCTTTTTTGCAGACAGATGCACTGATTCGAAAGACCGATTTGTATTTTTCCGGAAACAATCAATGGTGTCTTTTTGATTTCTCCAAGAAGCCCGCCGTCAACATTGCACCCGCAGCCGGAGTCAGTCTCAATTCTCCGACACGTTCGATGGCTCTTGTTGATTTCGACAACAGCGGTCGTCTTTCGTTTGTGACAGCAGACATCAACGGTCGTCTTTCGGTTTTTAAAAATGAGTCGAGCGAACTTGGAAATTGGATTGGCCTGCACTTAGTTCCCAATCATATGGCGTTGGGAGCCCGAGTTGTTTTTGAATCTCTTGAGCCCAAAATCGTGAGAGAAGTTTTTCCTTCCAACGGCTACGGGGCTCAGTCAGATCCGCGGATCCATCTTGGACTGGGCGCACGTCCAGCAGACACTGTCAGCGTGAAGGTGACGTTGTCGAACGGGAATTCTAAGATGTTTACTTTGCGGGGACTCGGTATCTATCATCAAATTGATGTGTCTGAATTAGGGAATCCATAAAGGTAGGTTCGAATTTTGTTAGATCGTTTGAAACGTGTTTTTAGACGAATTGATTTTCGCATCGTACTTGTTCTCAACAACACGTCGCTCATTGTTTTCGGGATTCTTTTCCTCGATTTACAAAGAAGCTTCAGCCAGTATGCTTTTTGTGTCGGTCTCGCCGCACTTCTTGAGGTCGTCTTTCAATTCTTGAAAAGAAAAGATACCGCCACACGTCTTAGCTGGAACTTCGCTTGGAACCGAGCCGTTTCCGCAAGCGCAACGGCCATGGGCTGTTTGCTGGCGCTGAATATTCCGGAAGTTTGGTGGTATGCGTTTCCGATTGCACTTTCGGTGCTTTCCAAGGTTCTGATCTGTCGACCTGATGGGTCTCATATTTATAATCCGTCAAATTTTGGGATCGTCATGACATTGATTTTGCTGCCGGACCACAAAGTTTATTTTCTGCCAGATCAATTTGCGTCGTCTCCTGTGCCTTTGTTCCAGGCGCTGATCGTGGGCCTCATCGTGAACGCCTGGGTCAATCGCTACTGGCAAATTATTTCTTATCTCGCGTGTTCGGCTTTAATTTCATTCATTTTTA